>DATAAP010000205.1:0-4304 GCA_036260035.1 Alphaproteobacteria bacterium
GGGTATTGGAAGCGCGCAGCAGCCACCAGCCGTCAGGAGAATTCACGCGCACGCCGTCGACGTCGTTGACGTCGGCGCCTGCCTTCTTGAGCCGCGCCCTGACCTCGTCGATGATCGCGAACTTGCGTTCCTCGCTGGAAGGGAAGCGCAGCTCCGGCGTGTTCACGACCTGCGGCATACGGTCGCGCATCGCGGCGACGCTCTCCTGTGAGGTGGCAACGACCATCAGCATGCGCACGGCCGTGTAGATCGCATCGTCGAAGCCGTACCAGCGGTCGGCGAAGAAGATATGGCCGCTCATCTCGCCGGCAAGCGGCGCGCCCGTCTCCGCCATCTTCGTCTTGATGATGGAGTGGCCCGTCCGCCACATCAGAGGACTGCCGCCCGCGCGTTTGATCTCGTCGAACAGGACTTGGCTCGCCTTGACATCGGCGATGATCGTGGCGCCCGGGCGATCGCGCAGCACGTCGCGCGCGAGGATCACCAGGAGCTGGTCGCCCCAAAGGATCCGCCCCTGCCCGTCGACGACGCCGATGCGGTCACCGTCGCCGTCGAAGGCGATGCCGAGATCGGCCTTGTTCACGCGCACGCCTTCCTGGAGCTGCACCAGATTGGCCGGCACCGTCGGATCGGGATGATGCGCCGGGAACGTGCCGTCGACCTTTTCATTGAGCAGCACGTGCTTGCCTGGTAGCCCGCGCGTGACCGCTTCCATCACTGGTCCGGCGGCGCCGTTGCCGGCATCCCAGACCACGGTCAGCGGGCGCGGGTTGCGTGCCTGGACGTTGGCGTATTCGTCGATCAGCCGCTTCACATAGGCGTCACGGATTGGATGCTCGCGCGCAACGCCCTTGCCGGTGGCGACGTCGCCCGCTGCCATGCGGTGCCCGAGCTCCTGGATGTCCTTGCCCCAGAAGCTCGCCTTTCCGAGCATCATCTTGAAGCCGTTGTAGTCGGGCGGATTGTGCGAGCCTGTCACCATCAGCCCGCCGTCAAGGCCGAGCGAGCGCACGGCGAAATACAGCATGGGCGTCGGGCCCAGCCCGATCCGCAGCACTTCGAGGCCGCAGGCGACGAGCCCCTCGACGACCGCCGCCTCCATCTCCGGCGACGACAGACGGCCGTCATAGCCGACTGCGACGCGCTTGCCGCCGTTGCGCACCACCGCCGTGCCGAATCCACGCCCCACCGCGCGCGCATCCGCAGCGGAGAGCGTCTTGCCGACGATCCCGCGGATGTCGTACTCGCGCAGAACCGTCTTGTCGAACTGGTGCACCGTCATTCGGCCGCGCTCACCTTGGCCGCCGGGCGCGCTTTCGGGACGGGACGCCCGATGCAGAAATACTTGAAGCCGGCCGCAACCATGTCGGCCGGCGGATAGATGTTGCGCAGATCGACGACGACCGGTTGCTTCAGAAGCGCCTTGACGCGATCGAGGTCGAGGGCGCGGAACTCGTTCCATTCGGTGACGAGGGCAAGCGCCTCGGCGCCTTCCATCGCCTCATACGCAGTCTTGCAGTACTTGACGTTCGGCAGCAGCTTCGCCGCCTCGTGCATGCCTTCGGGGTCGAAGGCCTGGATCTTCGCGCCGACGGCCTCGAGCGCCGGCACGATCGCGAGGCTCGGCGCGTCGCGCATGTCGTCCGTGTTCGGCTTGAAGGTGAGGCCGAGCATGGCAATGGTCTTGCCCTTCACGCTGCCGCCGCAGGCCGCGATGATCTTGTCTGCCATCTTCTTCTTGCGCGTGTCGTTGACCTCGACGACGGTCTCGACTATCCGCAACGGCGCGCCCGCCTCCTGCGCCGTGCGCACCAGCGCCAGCGTGTCCTTGGGAAAGCACGAGCCGCCATAGCCGGGGCCGGCATGCAGGAACTTGCGGCCGATGCGACCGTCTAGCCCGATGCCGCGCGCGACGTCGTGCACGTCAGCGCCGACCTTCTCGCAGAGATCGGCGATCTCGTTGATGAAGGTGATCTTCGTCGCGAGGAAAGTGTTCGCCGCGTACTTGATCAGCTCCGACGTCTCTATCGAAGTGAACACGATCGGCGTCTCGATCAGGTAGAGCGGCCGGTAAAGCTCCCTCATCACCGCTTGCGCGCGCTCGCTCTCGGCGCCGATGACGACGCGGTCGGGACGCATGAAGTCGCCGATCGCCGAGCCCTCGCGCAGGAATTCCGGATTCGACACGACGTCAAAATCGGCGTCCTTGCGCACGGCGCGGATGCGCTTTGCGACCTCGCGGCCGGTGCCGACGGGCACGGTCGACTTGGTCACGACAACGGTATAGCCCCTCATCGCGCGCGCGATCTCCTCGGCCGCAGCAAATACGTAGCTGAGGTCGGCGTGGCCGTCGCCGCGGCGTGACGGCGTGCCGACGGCGATGAACACTGCATCGGCGCCCGGCACGGCCGAGGCGAGATCGTTGGTGAAGGACAGTCGACCGGCCTTGACGTTGTTGGCGACAAGCGTGTCCAGGCCGGGCTCGAAGATCGGAATCTCGCCTTTCTTGAGGCGCTCGATCTTGCTGTTGTCCTTGTCGACGCAGACCACCTCGACGCCGAACTCCGAAAAACAGGCGCCTGAAACCAGGCCGACATAGCCGGTGCCGATCATCGCGATACGCATCGATGCCCTCTTGATCTGCTCGAGTAATAGTGCGGGCGTCCGGCCCGGCTTTCCTGTCTAGACGTAGTTCTTGAGAATCGCACGCACGTCGGCGCCAATGTCCTCGCGCGCCAGCGCAAAGGCCAGGTTCGCTTCGAAGAAGCCGACCTTGTCGCCGCAGTCAAAACGCTTGCCCTCGAACCGCAGGCCGTGGAAGGCGCTGCGTCCGATCAGCGTGGCCATCGCGTCTGTCAGCTGAATCTCGCCGCCAGCGCCGCGGTTCTGCCGCTCGAGATGCTCGAACACGGTCGGCTCCAGAATGTAGCGGCCGATCACCGCGACCGTCGACGGCGCCTTCTCCGGGGCGGGCTTTTCGACCAGGCCCTTCACCTCCACGAGCCGGCCGTCGTCACGGCCCGCCTGCAGAATGCCGTAGCGGCTGACATGCTCGCGCGGCACCTCCATGACGGCGATCAGGTTGCCGCCCACTTTAGAATGGGCGTCGATCATCTGCTTGAGGCAGGACGTCTTGGCGAGGATGAGATCGTCGGCCAGTAAAACGGCGAACGGCTCGCCGCCGACCAGGCTGCGCGCGCACCACACTGCATGGCCGAGACCGAGCGGCTCCTGCTGGCGGGTGTACGCCGTCGTACCCGGCTTCGGCACCCAGCGGCGCAGGCCCTCTAGCTCTTTCTTCTTGCCGCGCTGCTCCAGCGTGTGCTCGAGCTCGAAGGAGTGGTCGAAATGGTCCTCGATGGCCGTCTTGTCGCGGCCAGTGACGAAGATGAACTCCTCGATGCCGGCGGCCTGCGCCTCCTCGACGGCGTACTGAATCAGGGGCTTGTCGACGACGGGCAGCATCTCCTTCGGCATGGCCTTGGTTGCCGGCAGAAACCGAGTACCGAGGCCACCGACCGGGAAGATCGCCTTGCGAACGCGCTGGGTCATGAGTGATTTATAGTCGTTCTAAAGAAGGGGCGACCAAGCTTGGCGGAAACTGATTGATAGATTGAGAATTTCAGCAACGGCCGCGCTTGCTCGATTGTTCCGGCCGGCCCATTTCACTGCTACGGCCTTTGTGCCATAGGTCAGCCGAATTAGCAAACGCCCCAATGGCTTAGCGTCACTTCGCCGAAATCTTTACAGCCATTCAGGCGCGGCTTGCCGTGCCGCCGGGCGGCCGCTACCACTTGCGGCATGACAAACCTGACCTTTGCGAGTCTCTCCGAACAGGCTGCTGCGCTGCAACGCGGCACAGTGTCATCCCAGGAGCTCACCCGGCACTACCTCGACCGAATCAGGCGCCTTAATCCGCGTCTGCACGCCTTCATCGACGTGACGGAGGAGGCCGCGCTCCGGCTGGCCGATGCCGCCGACCAGCGTCGGGCGGCCGGGCTGCCGCTGCACCCACTGAACGGCCTGCCGATCGCCCTGAAGGACCTCTGCGACATCGAAGGCCGGGTCACCACAGGGGGGTCGGCGGCCTGGAAGACCCGCAAGAGCACCTGCACCGCCACTATCGTCCAGCGGCTGCTCGCGGTCGGGATGGTCGTCCTCGGCAAGACCCACATGGTCGAGTTCGCTTTCGGCGGCTGGGGCACCAATCCGATCTGCGGCACGCCCCGGAACCCGTGGGATGCCAAGGCGCACCGCGTCCCGGGCGGCTCGAGCAGCGGGTCCGGCGTCGCGGTCGCGGGCGG
>DATAAP010000206.1:0-21040 GCA_036260035.1 Alphaproteobacteria bacterium
GAAGCTGGCGATCGGCGATATCACCTCGGTCCGCGAGACGCCCGCCTCGACGACGAATTGATTGCGGCTGCCTGCGTCACGCTTTTGGAATCCGGCGCAGCGCCCATTTCACGGCGGCGCCGTTCGAGACCGGCCCGGAAACGACGATCTGCTCCGCCCGCCGCGGCTCGCCGCGCCGGCCGAGATAGATCGTCTCCGCCAGCTCGATTTTGCCGCCGCTGGCGATGAAGCGCCATGCGGTGCCGGACGGCGCGCGGACCAGGGCCGCGCCTCCGTTCTGGATCACCGAGACCTGGACCTCCGGATGGAGGTGGAAGCGGACCGCGAAGCTGCCGGTATGCGCGCCGGTCAGTGTGTCCTCGCCGCGTAGATCCTCGCCGTCCGCCGAAAGATAGAGGCGCCGCTGGTGGACCAGGCCCATCGGCCGATAGCCGTCATGGGTGCCGGTGACCCAGACACTGCCGTTGTCCTCCTCGCGCGTGCACTCGACATGCTCGGGCCTGCGGCCGATACCGCCGCCCGGCAGGATCTCGGACGAGTTCGTGTCGTCGACCACCATCGTCGAATGCGCCGCCGTGGCGCGCTGCGCGGTCTGCCAGGCGGGATCGCGCGACGGCCGCGCGCCGCAGTTCACGATGATGCGCTCCTGTCCCCATGCCATCTCGAACGACAACGTTCCGGCATGCGCGTCGTGATCGAAACCGGCCGGCGGCGGCGCACCCGCATCGATCAGCACGAGGGCACGGCCGGCCGCGAGCCGCTGGAAGCCGAGCTGCGGCGCGGAATCGGCCGCCTTGCCTTTGACGCCGGAACGCAGAAGCACGGCATCGATCACCGTGGTGCTTCGCTCACTAGCGCCGTTGAACAGCGGCAGCGCGCCGTCGCCATGGCGGAGGAAGCGCAGGATCGCCGCCATCCGGCTGATCGTCGCGGCCAACTCGCCCGGCACAGGCTGATCGGCGTCGAGCGCCATGTCGCGCAGATCGACGAGCGCTGCGAGCGCCTCGAGCTGCGCCAGCGGCGAGCGCTCGATGTGCCCGCCATCGGCCAGAATCTGCCGGCGCAGCTCACGGCGAAGCAGCTTGTAGGCGGCCGCGGCGCGGCGCTCGTCATCGAGGCCGCACAGGCTGGCATAGACGGCACCGCGGATCGCATAGAGCCGAGCAACACCCTCCCGGCCGCGCCCCACCGTCCGCCCAAGATGGCGCAGCTGGCGCGTCAACGAGGCCAGGATGCGCGGACCGAGCTTGTCGTCGTTACCGCGCACGATGAAGCGAGCATGCGACAGCCAGGCGGCGATACGCCTTCCGGCGACCTCCGGATCCGATGCGATTGGATGCCAGATGCGTTCGCTGTCCAGCCAGCTGGCGATCAGCGCCCGGGCGCGATCCTGCGCCGCCTCTCCGCCGGCCTCGGCGAGATCGTTTAGATAGCCGAAGCTGTGCAGCAGGCGCAGAGCCGTCTCGCTCAGCGTGTCGGAATACCAGTCGGGCCGTTCCGGATTGACAGGCTGGCCGCCGCAGGTGAAACGCCCAGCCAGGATCGCCTTGCCGTGCTCGGCGTCGCCCGGCCATGGAGCCGGCGGCAGCCGCTTGAGGCGCCTGGGCGGCTCGCCGCGCAAGGTCAGCCGGTAGAGCGAGCTCGCGAAGATGAAGTTGGCGATCCTGTCGCGCAAGCCGGCGGAATGCCGCGTGGAGGACGGCGCGGCCACGGCTCGCTCAGGTGCCGCGCAGGCGGCGCAGATTCGCCGCGTAGGCCGCCGCGCCGCCGCTGAAGCTCGCGGTGCCCGCAACCAGGACGTCGGCGCCCGCAGCGACCGCTTCGCGCGCGGTATCCACGTTGATGCCGCCATCCACCTCGAGGTCGATGTCGCGGCCCGAGGCGTCGATCCGTTGTCGCAGCGCCCGGATCTTGTCGAGCTGGCTGCGGATGAAGGACTGGCCGCCGAAACCCGGATTGACGGACATAACGAGGATCAAATCGACGTCGCCGAGCACATGATCCACGGCTTCGACGGGCGTCGCCGGATTGAGCGACACGCCTGCCTTCTTGCCGAGGGATTTGACGAGCTGGATCGTGCGATGCAGGTGCGGCCCGGCCTCCGGATGAACGGTGATGATGTCGGCGCCCGCCTCCGCGAAATCGCGGACATAGGGATCGACAGGCGAGATCATCAGGTGCACATCGAATGGTCGATCCGAGTGCGCGCGCAGTGCCTTCACGACGCCCGGTCCGATGGTGATGTTCGGCACGAAATGGCCATCCATCACGTCGATATGCAGATAGTCGGCCCCCGCCGCCGTCATCGCGCGGACCTCCTCGCCGAGTCGCGCGAAATCCGCGGACAGAATCGAGGGGGCGATTCGCACCGACCGCTGCATGACGCGGTTCCTAACAGGTCGTCTCAGCGCCCGCAACTCCGGCAACGCTCGGATTGCTTGGCCCGGCGCCGATCTTGGTTTATGGAGTGATCCGGGCACCGGAGTCACCCGCTGCCGGACGCGACGAACACTGAGGGGGAGCAGGCGGCGCATGAGCCGGACGTCCCGGCGCGGCACATACACTTTGGCTACGCTCGCCGCCGGCATCGCGTTCACGCTGTCGCTCGAGGTCGGGCCGGCTGCCGCCCAGCAGGCTGGGCAAACCGATCAGCCCGCCGTCCTGAAGGCGGACGAACTCACCTATGACCAGGAACTCGACATCGTCACGGCGAGCGGCCATGTCGAGATCACCCAGGGTGACCGCGTGCTGCGGGCGGACACAGTCTCATACAATCGCCGCGCCAACCTGATCACTGCCAGTGGCAACGTGACGCTGCTCGAGCCGACCGGCGACGTGATCTTCGCCGACTATGTCGAGCTGAGCGACGACTTCAAGGCCGGCGCCGTGCAGAATTTCAAGGCGCTGCTGGCCGATCAGTCCCGCCTCGCGGCGGTCAGCGCGCGCCGCGTCGATGGCCGTCTCACCGCCGCCCGCAAGGCCATCTACAGCCCCTGCGACCTGTGTAAGTCCGATCCCACTCGTGCTCCCGTCTGGCAGCTCAAGGCAGATAGGGTAGGCCACGACCAGGAATCCCGCCGGATCACGTACAACGACGCGCAGTTGGAGCTGTTCGGCGTGCCGATCGCCTACACGCCGTATCTTTCGCATCCCGACGGCACGGTCAAGCGCGAGAGCGGCTTCTTGGCGCCCACCTTCGGCAATTCGAGCGTGCTCGGCGGCCTGCTGACGGTCCCGTATTTCCAGACGCTTGGGCCATCGGCTGACTTCACTTTCGAGCCGATCTTCCTGACCAAGGAAAATCCGGTCGCCGCCGGCGAATACCGCCAGCGCACGCGCACCGGCGTCCTCGAGGCCTCCGCCAGCATCACCAGC
This sequence comes from Alphaproteobacteria bacterium, assembly GCA_036260035.1. GTDB lineage: Bacteria > Pseudomonadota > Alphaproteobacteria > CACIAM-22H2 > CACIAM-22H2 > DATAAP01. The sequence goes on from DATAAP010000206.1 coordinate 3,376, forward strand.
GCCAGGCGGCGCGACGACGACAACAATGAGCTGCCGGGGCACGAAACGCGCGGCCACATCAAAGGAGCTGGCCGATTCGACATCAACGACGATTGGCGGTGGGGCTTCGACGCCGCGCGCGCGACAGACGATACTTACCTGCAGCGCTACAAATTGCTGCAACGCTACCGTTTCCTCGACCAGAACACGCTGACGTCAAATGCGTTCGTCGAACGCTTCGTCGGGCGCGATTATTTCGCGGTCAACGGATATGCCTTCCAGGGTTTGCGGCCGGCGGACGATCCCGGCCTTGCGCCCCTCGTTCTGCCGTTGGCGGAATACAGCGCCAGTGGCGAGCGCGGCGAGTATGGCGGCCGGTTCACTTTCGACGCCAACGCGCTGTCGATCTACCGTACGGAGGGCACGCGCACGCAACGCGTGGCCATGCAAGGCGGCTGGGATCTGCCCTACGTCGCCCCGTCTGGCGAGATCTATACGCTGTCGGCCCGCCTGCTCGGCGTCGGCTACAATACGGAAAACATCGGCAGACCCAACGATGCGGCAAGCCCCACGGAGGACGGCTTCACCGGGCGCGTGCTGCCGCAGATCAGCCTCGGCTGGCGCTATCCGTTCGTGCGGCAGGACGAAACGTTCCGCACCATCATCGAGCCGATCGCCTCAATCGTCGCGGCTCCGAACTACGGCAGCCAGTCGCAATACCCCAACGAAGACAGCCAGGGCGTCGATCTCGACACGACCAATCTGTTCCGCTTGAACCGGTTCAGCGGCTACGACCGCCTCGAAGGCGGCCAGCGCGTCAACTATGGCATCAACACGGATTTTACCCGGCTCGCCAATGGCGCAAAGCTGTCGGCGTTCCTCGGCCAGAGCTACCGGTTGCAAGAGCAGAGCGCGTTCCCGGTCGGATCGGGACTTGACGAGCAGCAGTCGAACTACGTCGGCAGGGTCCTGTTCGCGCCGCATCCATGGCTCACGTCGAGCTACAATTTCCAGCTCGACAAAGACAACCTGTCTGCGCAGCGCAGCATCGCCGGGGTCGCCGTCGGGCCGCCCGCCCTCCAGCTCTCGATGTCGTACGCCTTCTTCGAGCGCTCGACGCAGCCCGGCCTGACTCAGGATATCGAGCAGACCTCGGCCGTCCTCCAGGCTTATCTGACGCCGTTCTGGCGCGTGCAGATCCGCGACGTCCGCAGCATCAGCGATGACAGCGGCCAGCTGCTCGGCGGCGCCAGCCTGATCTATGAGGATGAATGCATCCTCGCCGGCGTCGATTTCTCGCGGCGGCGGATCGGCAGCCGCGACGATCCGCCCGACAACACCATCCTGTTCCGGATCGTGTTCCGCAATCTGGGCGAAGTGAAGGCGAATGTCTACTGAGCGGACGCTCTGCGCGCCTGCGTGAAGAAATAGGCGGCGAGCTGGTTACGGATGTCCGCGCTGATTTCCTGCATCGCGCGCTCGCGCGCGTCGCGCTGGCTGGCGATCGTCGCGAACTCGGACTGCGAGACCGCGAAGGTCGTGCTGGACGTCGACGTTCCTGCGAATACGTTGCGCCCTGACCCCTCGTGAAGCTGGAAATACGCGATGACCGAATAACCATAGCGCAGAGTCGTGTCGCTGCGGTCGATCGCCACGTTAGTGCGCGGCTCGAAGACCTGAATGTTCAGCACATAATCCCGCCGCGCCGTGCCGCCGCGTGTGGCCAGATCATCCGTGAGGAAATTGCGCAACAGCTGGCGCGAGCGGTCATTCTCAGTGTCATAGCCGCGCCGGAAACCGCTGAGCACGTTGGGCGCCGGGTCTCTGATCTCGCCGATCTGGACGCGCATCAACTCCTCGGGGACGCCGGAGTCGCCGTTGCGCGCATAGAGCGGCTGAAAGCCGCACGCCGCGAGCGGTGATGCAGCAAGCAGGATCAGAAGAACGAAGAAGCGGCAGCGCATTTCGAGTCTCAGGGTGGGCATACTAGCGCCCACTATGCGTCCTGCCAATTGGTCCGGATCCCGCTTCAGTCCTTGCGGACGAGACGAGCCGCATAGAACCCGTCCATGCCACCCTTGTCGGCAAGATGACAGGGCAGCGTGCGCAGGTCCCCTTCCGCAGTGATTAGCTCGGTCAAGCCGCCGATCTCGCCCGCGTCGATTGGATGGCGTGTGAGATGATCGCTGCGCGCCAGCAGCGCGCCGACTCGGTCGGGGCCTTCCTCGCGCTGCAAAGAGCACACGCAGTAGACGAGCGTTCCGCCGGGCGCAAGCATTGCCGAAGCGGTGTCGAGCAGCGCGTCCTGGAGGGAAGTCATGCGCTCGACATCCGCTTGCGATTTCAGCCAGGCAACGTCCGGATGGCGCCGCAATGTGCCGGTCGATGAGCACGGCGCGTCGAGCAGGACGCGATAGGTCGGCACCTCCGGCTGCCAGCGCGCCGCGTCGGCCACGACTGTCCGGATGTTCAGGGCCGTCCGGCGGGCATTCTCCTGCAAGCGGGTCATTCGCGGCTGCGAGCGGTCGACCGCGACGACGCAGGCGCCGGCTGCGGCCAGCTGCATGGCCTTGCCCCCCGGGGCGGCGCACAGGTCAACAACCGCCGCACCCCGCACGTCGCCGAACAGGCGCGCGGGCAGCGCAGCGGCGGCATCCTGCACCCACCACGCGCCCTGGTCGTAGCCCGGCAGATCCTTGATCAATCCGGCATGCGACAGGCGCAGCGTGCCGGTCGGCAGGCGCAATGCGCCGAGCCTTGCCGCCCAATCATCCGGCTCGGCGACCACCGAAAGATCGAGGGGCGGCTCCCTCTCCTGCACCGCGGCGATGGCACGTACCGCCGCCTCGCCATAGTCGCGTCGCCACGCCTCCCATAACCAATCCGGCAGGTTCAACCGCGGCGCATCCTGCGTCGCCACCAGGTCCGCCCCTCCGCGGGCGAGCCGCCGCAGCACCGCATTGATCAGGCCGCGGTAGGGCGCAAGCTGGGCGCCTGATGCGAGCGCCACGGTGCTGTCCACGGCAGCATGGGCGGGTGTGCGAAGAAAAAGAAGCTGCGCGGCACCGGTCCGCAGCAGATTGCGGGCGAGCCGCGCCTTGGCCTGCAGCGGCTTGTCCAGACAGACCGCAATCGCGGCGTCGATCTGACCGAGCCGCCGCAGCACCGTCCCGACGATCAGCCGGGCGAAGGCACGGTCGCGCGGCTCCAGCGCCGTTATTGCCACGCTCGATTCGAGGGCCGCGTCCAAAGGCTGCCGGCGATCGAGCACGGCGGTAACCAGCTCCAGGGCCACAGCCCGCGGCGAGGGCCGTGTCATAGCATCCGCCGGGACGGCGCGGACATCGGAATAGGCAGACGCCAAGCCGCGTTATCGCGGAACAGAGGTCTTCTCATGTCACACGTAGAAGCGCTTGCGCTGGCGATCGGAATGATCCTGCTCGGCATCGCCGCAGCGACTGCAGGCGTTCTGCCAGGTTAATGGCCAGCTTCATCCGGCGTTAACCAAGGCCGCGTTCAGCGGACCGCGACGCCCCATGGGCCGACCGTCGCGCCGGCCAACTCACGCAGCCTTGCGATGCGGTCCTCGGTACGCGGATGCGTGGAAAAGAGGCTGTCCCAGGCGAAACCGTGCAGGGGGTTCACGATGAATAAGTGAGCCGTCGCCGGGTTGCGCTCCGCATCATAGTTCGGCAACGCCTCGGCGCCGCGCTGAATCTTAGCCAAAGCTGACGCCAGCCAGAGTGGACGGCCGCAGATCTCGGCACCTCCGCGATCCGCCTCGAACTCGCGGCCGCGGCTGATCGCGGCCTGCACCAGCACGGCCGTCAACGGCGCGATGATCATCACCGCGAGCATGCCGATCCAACCAAGCGGCGACGCATTGCCGTTCTCGTCGCGATGATTGCCGCCGAACAGAAAGGCGAAATTGGCGAGCATGCCGATGGCGCCGGCGAGCGAAGCGGTCATGGTCATGATCAGCGTGTCGCGATGACGGACATGCGCCAGCTCGTGCGCGATCACGCCGGCGATCTCCTCGCTGTTCAGCATGCGCAGAAGGCCAGTCGTGGCGGCCACGGCCGCGTTCTCCGGATTACGGCCGGTGGCGAACGCATTCGGCTGATCGCTCTCTACGATGTAGACGCGCGGCATCGGCATGCCGGCGCGCTCGGCAAGCTGCTCGACGATGCCGTAGAAGCCGGGCGCCGACTGGCGGTCGACCTCGCGCGCGCCATACATTCTCAGCACCATCTTGTCGGCGTTCCAGTAGGCGAAGAAGTTCGTAGCGACGGCGATCAGGAACGCGATGACCATTCCCGACGAGCCGCCGATCACGGCGCCTACGGCCACGAAAAGGCCTGTCAGCGCGGCGAGCAGGAGTCCGGTGCGGAAATAGTTCATGGATTCGACCTCACCTATTCCGCTGCGATAGATAGTCCCAGCGCGGCCACGGTTCAATGCTTGCGCCAGCGCGCCGAATGGGCCATTTCAGAATTATGAAGCAAGACGGACTCGAGCCTGCCGCCAAGGAACAACGCACGAACGGGCAGCCGGGAGAACCACCGATCGGAGGGAAGAAGATTCCGGAGGCCGGCGGGCCCGCCGGACCCGAGCCGACGCGTTACGGCGATTGGGAGCGCGGCGGCCGGTGTGTCGACTTCTGATCGGCCGATGCGGCTACAGGCGACGAGGGCCGCGCGATCCACAGCGCGCCGCCCGGCAGTCCAATCACGATCTGCACGAGGCCGAACACCACCGACAGCGCCACCGCATCCACCGGCGGCACGCCTACGAAGCCGAAGGCGATCACGGTGGCGCTCTCGCGCACGCCCCATCCCGCGATAGAAATCGGCAATGTGGTCAGCAGCACGACCGGCGGCACGAGCACGAGACAGTCGATCAGGGTGACGTCGATCGCGAGCGCGCGCGCGACGAGCCAGGCCGACGTCACGACACCGAGATGCACGACGACCGCTGAGGCGACGACGGCGGCAGCGCCCGGCGAAATGAGTACGAAACGAAGATCGTCCGCGAGCTGTGCCAACGCCTGGGTCAGGCGATGGCGCCGCAGCAGGCGTGCCAGCGATGGGCCGCAGGCCAGCAGGATGATCACGCCAGCGGCCGTGGCGACGACCAGCAGCGTCACGCTCGCGCGCAGTTCCGGCGCCGGAACGCGCGCATAAAGCGCCGGCAACATCGCGCCGACTATAGCGACGAGCAGGACAAGCGCGACCACCCGGTCGGCAAACACGCCGCTGACTGCCTTGGTCAGGGAGACTCCCTCGCGGCTGAGAAGCCAGGCGCGCACCGCATCGCCGCCAATGGCCGAAGGCAGGGTCTGATTGAAGAACTGGCCGATCAGCGTCAGGCGGAGCGTCGCATCGCGCATCATCGGCGCGCCGATTATGCGTGCGATCATGGCCCAGCGCCATCCAGTCAGCAGCAATTGCGCCATCATCAAGACGATAGCTGCGAGCGCGATCGCCGGGTCGATGCCTCCTACGCGCTCGATGACCGGTACGAGATCGATACGATGCAGCAGCCACACGATCAGCGACAGCGTTACTGCTGCCTTGATCGCGACCGAGACCCAGGGATGACGCATCGCTCGACCCGGCCGTGGAACCCGCCGTCAGGTACAACGCGCGGTGCGACTTGGCAAGGACGCGTGCGAAGCCCGTTCAGCGCTGCGGCAATGCACCGGTGGACCGGGGTGGCGTGACGTCCTTCATCGGACGCTCCTCAAACTCCGCTTCGACCCAGTGCGGCTCCCGCACATAGGGCGAATCCAGGCTCCGCGCTAGGCGACGCATAATTGTCGCAGCGATCCAGATCATCAGGCTTCCGAGCGCCCACACGATTGCGACCAGGCCAAGACCGAAATTCTGGAAAAACCGAAACATTGCCGCCGCCACCGGAACGATGTCCGGGTCGCCGACAAAGATCCAGTCGAGCTGGCGGTACACGAAATCGCCGCCGAGGCTGAACACGGCCCACGCGCCGAGGCTCAGCAGCGTCCACAATCCAAGCACTGCAATCGCAAATACGTTGATCGTCCGCGCCATGAATCCGCTCTGCCGGTCGATTTGCTGCCCGAGCAGCACTATATAGGAACGGATGGCGAGACGGAAAAGGCGCCGGGTCCTCGAGCTTGGCGGCCAGCGGTGCGACTCTGCGCCCGGCCTCCCGAACCAAGCTGCTAGTGCAGGGTGGGACTTGCTGCCGCGGTACAGCGAGGCAACGAAGCAAAGGTGCGGAGGCTTGCAGGCGCGATCGCGACGGTGGTGACTGCGTCGATTGCGGCCTCCCGGACCAAGGCGTCGACCGCGTGCATGGCTTCCGGAGGGAGCTTGGGCGGCGTATGCGTGGTGAGCGCGATCGAAGCATTCGCCTCGATATAGATCGCCTCGCGGTAAAATCCTGAGCGCACAGCTCCAGCCGCAGCATCGGGCGAGACGAGCTGATGGATCGGGTCGCCTCCGGTCTCCGCCGCCCGCGATACGATCTTCAGCACAGCTTCGAGGCCCGCGCTCGCAAGCGCAGGGGCGACGTGAAGGCACACCAAAACCGTGGCGATCGCGGGGGCAGCTTCCCCGGCGTCCGGCAAGGTGCGCGCCAAGACCGGCGTCATGAGCGTGAAGCAGATCGCGCGGCGCTGCTTTGCCATTTCGCGAAGTTGCGCTCGCAGCGCCGCCTGCGCAAACAAGCCGAGCGTCGGCGGCAGTGCCGCGAGCACGCGCTGATCATACTCGCGATCGATCTCGAATTTCACGGGATGATGCCGCTTTCACGCGATTACCAGCAGTAGGAGTCTCGCGCTGCACGGTTAAGCCGAGGTTAAAGCTGGCGTGAACGGCCAAGCAAGGCCCGCACAGCAGCATTCCGCAACATCTCATGGTCGGATCAACCAAACCGCGCACCTCGTGATGGATCTTTCGGCACTTGAATTTGTGAGGTACCGCGGAACCCCTGCCCAGCCTGTGCGTCTACGCACATGCGATGCGCCGCGAGCAGTGAGGTCCGGCTCGGAGACGCGCCGCCATCCGCAGTACAACCACTTGCTTCGTCAGGAGAAATTTCATGGCAGACGGCGCGAGAAGCGCGACTGGCACCATGGGCTCCGGCGTGTCGGATACCGGCCGTGACATGGCCTCAGCTCACTGCCAATGGCTTATGTGAAGGTCTAGCAGTAGGGGCGGGTCGCAGCCCGTCCCGACCCCTGTATATCGGTCTGGCTGCCCCGGGGTGGCGATTATGGCGGATGAAATTCGGCACGGGCTTTGGCGCGCAGTGGCGATGACCGCGACGTTCAGCTTGGTCATGAACGTGCTGGTTCTGGCCGTTCCGCTTTATACCCTTCAGGTGTACGACCGGGTGCTGTCGAGCCAAAGCAGCGACACGCTGTTGTGGTTGACTGCGGTGGTCGTGTTCATGGTCGGAATTCTCGCCGTCCTCGACGCGTTGCGCGCGCGCATGCTGGTGCGGCTCAGCATCTGGCTTGAGCGTCGCTTCGCTGCAGTTTTGCTCCGGTTAAATCTAAGCGGCGATCTGGGCCGCTACGGCCTCCTCGGTACTCAAGGTCTCGATGATCTTGGCGCCTTACGGCGGTTCCTTACCGGTCCCGGCGCCACCAACCTTTTCGACGCGCCTTGGGTACCGGTCTATGTCGTCGTCATTGGCATGCTCAGCCCGTGGCTTGGCGTGATCGCGGTCGTCAGCGCGGTTCTCCTCTTCCTGACCGGGCTGGCCAACGAGCTGGTCACGCGCCGCGCATTGCGCGAAGCAAGCGCAATCGGGTCGGAAAGCACCGCTGCCCTGCGCACGATCCTGCTCGGCGCAGAGTCGGTCCGCGCCCTGGGCATGCGCGAAGCAGTCCTGGAACGCTGGCGGCGAAGCAATGAACGCGTGCTCGGTCTGCAGTCGCGAGCCAGCGACCGCGCCGGCTTGATCCAGTCGATCGCCCGGTTCGAGCGTCTGGCCGCGCAGATCGCGATTGTCGGCGCCGGTGCGTGGCTCGTCATCGCTCATGAGATCACGCCGGGTGCGCTGATCGCCGCCTCTATCATTGTCTCGCGGGCGCTGGCGCCCGCCGAAGGGCTGATCGGCAGCTGGCGCAGCGTGGTGGGTGCGCGCGACGCATACCGGCGGGTGACGGAGAGGCTTCGGAGCTTCAGGGCGGCTGCAGGCTTGCAGCTGCCCGCGCCCGAGGGAAGGGTGGATGTCGAAAACGCCACGGTGCACGTGCCCGGCGTGGAGCGGCCCATCCTGCAGAGCGTCCGGTTCACGCTTCTGCCGGGCGAGAGCTTGGGAATCGTCGGTCCTTCCGGTGCCGGGAAATCGACCCTGGGGCGCGCCATACTCGGACTCGTTCCACTCAGCGCCGGCGCGATACGGCTGGACGGGGCGGACATCGCCACGTGGGACAGCGATCAGCTTGGGCGACATATCGGCTATCTGCCGCAAGACGTGCGCCTGTTTCCTGGCACGGTCGCGGAGAATATCGCGCGGCTCGGCGCACGCGACGATGCGATGGTCGTGGAGGCGGCACGCGCCGCCGGTGCGCATGAAATGGTCCTGCGGTTGCCGCGTGGCTATGACACCGATATCGATCCGGCCAGTCCGTCACTGTCCGGCGGACAGAAGCAGCTCATCGCGTTGGCGCGCGCGTTCTATGGCCGACCTCGCCTGCTCGTCCTCGACGAACCGAACAGCAATCTCGACCGCGACGGCGAAACGGCATTGTTGGGCGCTCTCGCGCGCGCCAGGGAAGCGGGCATCACGACGATCGTGATCGCGCACCGGCCCAGCATGGTGGCAGAGCTCGACCGTCTTCTCGTGCTGCGCGATGGTCGGATCAGCATGATCGGGCCGCGGGCGGAAGTGCTCGCCCGCACCACGGGCGCCGTGACGCCCTTCAAGCGGCCGGCGCTCGGCGCCAACAGCCAGCCGGTGCAGCCATGACGGTCCTCTTGCCCGGCACGGTCGAGCGCCAGGACTCGCTCTGGCAGCTCGTGCGCGGGCCGTTCCTCCTGGGATGCGCCGTGATCGCCCTATGCGTCGTCGGCCTCGCGGCTTGGGGCGGCGCGGCGCCGCTGGCCGGGGCTGCGATCGCCACCGGGCAAGTCGTCGTGGAGTCCTACCGCAAGACCGTCCAGCATTTCGAAGGCGGCATTGTGCGCGAGATCGCTGTCGAGGAAGGCGACACCGTGCGCGCCGGTCAGCTCCTGTTCCGGCTCGACGACACCAAGGCCCGTACCACCCTTGATGCGCTGCAGGGCCGTTACTTCGCCGCGCGCGCGCAGGAGGCGCGGTTGATGGCCGAGCGTGACGAGGCGCCGGAGATCGTCTTTCCGCCCGAGCTGCTAGAGGCAACGCACCCCGCCGCGCCCGAAGCGGTGGCCGGGCAGCGCAAGATCTTCGTCGCGCGCCGCACATGGCTTGAAGGCCAGATCGCGATCCTGCGGCAGCAGATCTCGCAGCTGCGCGAGGAGATTGCAGCGCTTCAGCAGCAGGTCGAGTCCGAGACGCGCCAGTCAGGCCTGATCGCCGAGGAGGTACAGGGCGTGGAGTCGCTGGTGAACAAGGGCCTCGAGCGGCGGCCGCGCCTGCTCGCACTGCAGCGCAGCGCGGAGGAAATCGGCGCGCGGCGCAGCGACCACCTCGGACAAATCGCGCGCGCGCAGCAGAAGATCGGCGAGGCGGAGCTGCAGATCACCGATTTGCAGAACAAGCGGGTCGACGAGATCATGCGCGACCTGCGCAAGACGCAGGAGGATCTGTTCGATCTTCAGGAGAAGCTGCTCGCGGCACGCGACGTGCTCGAGCGCACGGTGGTGCGAGCGCCGCGCGACGGCGTCATCGTCAACCGCCGCGTCCACACGATTGGCGGCGTCGTCAACCCGGGTGACGCCGTCGTGGAAATCGTGCCCCAGGCGGAGGACTTGATCATCGAGGCGCGTGTCCGCATGGACGACATTGACGAGGTCCGTCCGGGCTTGCCGGTCCAAGTCAGGCTGACCGCCTACAAGCAGCGTTGGACACCTACCGTAGACGGCACGGTACGCACGGTCTCCGCAGACCGGCTGCAGGATTCGCGCTCAGGCGACGGATTCTTCACCGCGCGCATTGCCCTGGACCCGGTGTCGCTCGCTAAGCTGCCGAACGTGCAGCTCTATCCCGGCATGCCGGCCGATGTCCTGATCGTGACCGAGAGCCGGACGGCGCTCGACTACATGCTGTCGCCGATCACCGAGAGCCTGTCTCGCGCCTTTCGCGAGCAATAGAGGAGTCCGAGCCCGGCTTCTCGTGCGCGCTGAACGGGTTGCTGCCGGTCGCGAACGGATTCCGGTCGAAGACGCCCGGGCCCGCCGCCTGCCAGAGCCCGTTGGCCATGCTCATGGTGCAGGTGACCGGCTTGTTGCGCTTGAAAAGGGCCGGCACTTCGACCTCGTAGACCCGGTGGCCGTTCTCAAGCATGCGGCGGCCGTTGGGTGAATAGGCATCCTTGATTTTCGTGCGATCGACGTCATAGCCGATCCCGCGCTCGCCCTTCTGCTGAACGCAGGCGCGCCCTGCGCTGTCGTTCGAGAAGCCGCTGCACAGGACGAACGCCATCGCCAGCGCGCACCAACGCAAGGCTTTCATAATCGGATTCTCCTGCGCGATTTGTCGCGCGACTCTAGCGTAATGGCGCCCGCGGCCCGTCTAACGCGTTCGGGGTAGACAGGACGTTTGGAGGTAGGCGGGACGGGGCAGCGGCCATGTCTCGTGCTCGCGCATTTAGCCGACTACATGAGGTCAATGCGCATGCGGAAGGCAAACGATCTTGCGGCCGGGATGTTGCTGCCGCGTTCGACCGATTAACCCCGGGACGCCGCCGCCCAACATTGCCAGTGTGGGAGATCCAACCTATGCGGCCAATAGACAAGAAGACGAAGCTCAACGCTTGGTATGTGATCTTCGCCCTTATCGGCATCTTCGTGCTGCAGAGCGTGTGGGCGACGTACCAGCAAGTCGAGCAGATCCCCTACAGCGAATTCGACGACCTCCTGAAGCAGGGCAGCATCGCCGAAGTCGTCGTGACTCCGAACTACGTCCAGGGCCGGTTCAAGGAGCCGCTTCCGGACGGTCGAAGCCGGTTCGTGGCCACACGGGTGGAGCCGGGCCTCGCCGAGGAGCTGGACAAGTACGGCGTCAAATATACCGGCGGCCGCGAAGGCAATCTGCTGACCGACATCCTGGGCTGGGTCCTGCCGGTTCTGCTGTTCTTCGGGATCTGGATATTCCTGTTCCGGCGGATCGCGGAAAAGCAGGGCTTAGGTGGCGGTCTGATGTCGATCGGCAAGAGCCGCGCCAAGGTGTATGTCGAGACGGACACTAAGACGACCTTTGCGGACGTGGCGGGGGTGGACGAGGCCAAGGAGGAGCTTCGGGAAATCGTCGGCTTCCTCAAGGACCCGGCCCGCTACGGCCGCCTGGGCGGGCGCGTGCCGAAGGGAGTCCTCCTCGTCGGCCCTCCTGGCACGGGCAAGACGCTGCTTGCCCGCGCTGTCGCCGGCGAGGCGAGCGTTCCGTTCTTCTCGATCAGCGGCTCGGAGTTCGTCGAAATGTTCGTCGGCGTCGGTGCCGCAAGGGTGCGCGACCTATTTGAGCAGGCACGCCAGCACGCGCCCGCCATCATCTTCATCGACGAGCTCGACGCTATGGGCCGCGCGCGCGGAGCGTATCCGTACGCCGGCGGCCACGACGAGAAGGAGCAGACGCTCAACCAGCTCCTTGTCGAAATGGACGGCTTCGATCCTAAGGCCGGCGTGGTGATCCTCGCGGCGACCAATCGGCCCGAAATCCTCGATCCCGCCCTGCTGCGCGCCGGCAGGTTCGACCGCCAGGTGCTCGTCGACCGCCCGGACAAGACCGGCCGCGTCCAGATCCTCAACGTGCATCTGCAGAAGGCGAAGCTCGCCGCCGATGTCGACCCCGAGAAGATCGCGGCCCTCACGCCCGGCTTCACCGGGGCCGATCTGGCCAATCTCGTCAACGAGGCAGCACTGCTCGCTACGCGCCGCGGCGCGGACGCCATCACGCTCGATGATTTCACCGCGGCGGTGGAAAGGATCGTCGCCGGCCTCGAGAAGAAGAACAAGCTCTTGAACCTGCATGAGAGGCGGGTCGTCGCCTATCATGAGATGGGACATGCGCTTGTCGCCATGTCGCTGCCCGGCGCGGACACGGTGCACAAGATCTCGATCATCCCGCGCGGCGTGGGCGCGCTCGGCTACACCATCCAGCGGCCGACCGAGGACCGTTTCCTGATGACGCGCGAGGAGCTCGAAGCGAAGATGATGGTGCTGCTCGGCGGCCGCGCGGCGGAGCATATCGTGTTCGGCCATCTTTCGACCGGTGCTGCGGACGATCTGGCGAAGGTCACCGATATCGCGCGCAACATGGTGACGCGCTATGGCATGGATCCGCGGCTCGGCCATGTCAGCTACGAAAGCGACCCGCGCACATTTCTCCACGCGCCGATGCCGCCGATGGCCGGAGAGCGGCGCTATTCGGAGGAGACCGCGCGGGAGATCGACTGCGGCGTGCGCGACATCGTCAAACAGGCGTTCGACCGTGCGGTCGGCATCCTCAAAGACCGCCGCGACGACCTGGAACGCGGCGCGAAGATGCTCCTGGAGAAGGAGACCCTGACGGAGCAGGACCTGCGCGGGTTCATGACGCCGCCGCCGGCGATCGCGGCTGCCGCGGCGATGCGCGACGCGCCCGGCCTCCGGCGGCCCTGACGGGCTGCGCAGCCCCTACAGCGCCAACAAGAGCGGACTACGCCCGGTTCATCCGGTTGTCGACGAGGTCGCTGACCACCGTCGGGTCCGCGAGCGTCGAGGTGTCGCCGAGGTTCTGGTGCTCGTTCGCGGCGATCTTCCGCAGGATGCGGCGCATAATCTTGCCTGAGCGCGTTTTCGGCAGGCCCGGCGCCCACTGTATCAGGTCCGGTGTTGCGATCGGCCCGATCTGCTTGCGCACCCACTGACCCAGCTCCTTGCGCAGCGCCTCGCTCGGCTGCTCGCCGGCATTAAGTGTCACATATGCGTAGATGCCCTGGCCCTTGATGTCGTGCGGATAGCCTACGACAGCGGCCTCCGCGACCTTGGGATGCGCGACGAGCGCCGATTCGACTTCCGCCGTGCCGAGCCGGTGCCCCGACACGTTGATCACGTCGTCGACGCGGCCTGTGATCCAGTAATAGTCGTCCTCATCGCGCCGGCAGCCGTCGCCGGTGAAGTACTTACCCTTGAAGGTCGAGAAATAGGTCTGCACGAAGCGTTCGTGGTCGCCGAACACGGTGCGCATCTGGCCCGGCCACGAATCGGCGATGCAGAGATTGCCCTCGCACGCGCCCGCTAGCTCCTTGCCCTCGTTGTCGACGATCACGGGCCTGACGCCGAAGAACGGCTTGGTCGCCGAACCCGGCTTGGTCGGAATGGCACCAGGCAATGGCGTGATCAAGATGCCGCCGGTCTCCGTCTGCCACCACGTGTCGACGATCGGGCAGCGCTTGTCGCCGACAACGTTGTGGTACCAGAGCCACGCCTCGGGATTGATCGGCTCGCCGACGGAACCAAGGAGCCGCAGCGACTTGCGGCTGGTCTTCTTCACCGGTCCTTCGCCTTCGCGCATCAGGGCGCGGATCGCGGTGGGTGCGGTGTAGAAGATGTTGACCTTGTGCTTGTCGACGACCTGCCAGAACCGCGAGAAGTCTGGGTAATTCGGCACGCCTTCGAACATCAGGGTCGTGGCGCCGTTGGCGAGCGGACCGTAGACGATGTAGCTGTGCCCGGTGACCCAGCCGACATCGGCCGTGCACCAGTAGATGTCGCCGTCGTGATAGTCGAAGACGTATTGGTGCGTCATCGACGTGAACACCATGTAGCCGCCGGTCGTGTGCAGCACGCCCTTGGGCTTGCCGGTCGAGCCGGAGGTATAGAGGATGAAGAGCGGGTCCTCGGCGTTCATCTCCTCTGGCGGGCAGTCCGCCGGCGCGGTCGCGCATTCCTCGTGGTACCAGAGGTCGCGGCCTTTCTCCCAACCGACCTGGCCGCCGGTGCGGCGCACGACCAGCACCTTCTTGACGCTCGGGCAGGATTTCAGTGCCTCGTCGGCATTGGCCTTCAGCGGCACCTTGCGGCCGCCGCGCAGGCCCTCGTCGGCGGTGATGACGAAGTTCGAATCGCAATCCTGGATGCGGCCGATCAGCGAGTCGGGTGAGAAGCCGCCGAACACCACGGAGTGGATCGCGCCGATGCGGGCGCAGGCGAGGATCGCGTAGGCCGCCTCGGGGATCATCGGCAGGTAGATGGTGACGCGGTCGCCTTTCTTGACGCCGTGCTTCTTCAGCACATTGGCCGTGCGGCACACCTGCTCGTAAAGCTCGCGATAGGTGATGTGCTTCGATTCGTTCGGATCGTCGCCTTCCCAGATGATCGCGGTCTGGTTGCCGCGCGTCGCCAGGTGGCGGTCTATGCAGTTCGCCGCGGCGTTCAGCGTGCCGTCATAGAACCAGCGGATGTGGACGTTGCCGGTGTAGGAGCAATCCTTGACCTTAGTGTACGGCTTGATCCAGGTGATCCGCTTGCCGTGCTCGGCCCAGAACCCCTCGGAGTCCTTGATCGAGCGGTCGTACATCTGCTGGTACTTGGCCGCATCCACCCAGGCGGCGCGGGCGAGCGTGTCGGGAACGGGAAAAACCTGGCCTTCCGGCATGGCGAGAGCCTCCCAAGCGAACGATTAACGGCCGGTTCCGGCCTCACTTGGGCGGATCATTGCGCAACTGCGGCAGCGACACAAGCCGGCCCCGGCGCCATAGCGCCGCATCGAAGTCGCGACCTTTTCGGCGCTGGATCGGCCCTGTAGCGTAAGCTTTAGGTCCCTCTTCCCCAAAGGCCGCAATAGCGTCGGACGATCATCGGCAGCCCCTGCTCGTAGCCGGGCCAGCCGGCGTACTTCTCCAGCTTCACTTCCTTCTCGGCGGCGTCCCAACACTTGCCGGCAAGGGCCGCCGCCCTCACTTCGGCGGACATGTCCTGCAACATGACCAGCAGTTTCTGCACGTCCTCCTTGGTGCCCAGGCGCCCACCCGGCCCCGGATGGCCAGGGATGAGCCGCTCCCAATCCATCGCCAGGACCTTCTTGAGCGAGTCCTCCCACTCTAGCGGGTAGGAATCGATGATGCCGCGGCCGGGCAGCGAGCCGACCGGGATGAAATCGACCGCGAAGATGATTTTCTGCGCCGGGAGACGCATCACCAGCGACGAGTCGGAGTGGTTGAGGCCGAGATAGCTCAGCTCGATGGTCGTGTCGCCCAGCGTGATCGTCCGCGAATCCTCCATGGTCTCATCAGGCATCACGGTGAACGGGTCCTGGATCTGGGCGAGCCGCTCCTTCGCGCGACGATGGGCAACGAAGACGGCGCCCGCATCCTTGAATGGCTTGCCGCCGGCGATATGGTCGAAATGATGGTGGCTATAGATCACGTAGCGGATGGGCTGGTTCGTGATCTTCCTGATTTCGTCGAGATAGACCTGCGACGCCTCCCGCCGCGCATAGGCGATCGGGTCGGTAGCGATCACCCCCGCCGAGGTGACCACGAACATCGCCTGATGGTTCATGTAGCGGAAGATGTAGACGTTGTCGGTGCCATCAACCTTGGTGGTGGCGAAGACCGGCGGCGTCTGCGCGGCGGCGGGCAGCGCCACCAGCGTCGCCAGGCACAAGATCAGCGATCGAACGAAGCGCATCGTGTCTCTCCCTGTATCGCTTTCGGTTTTCAGACGGGCAACGCGCGCAGAGGTCCGCTCTCGCGGGTCCTCAAACAGGAACATACCCCGAATTGACCAATGTTATTCCGCCGCCGCAGGCGCAACCCGATGTCGATCGGCATGAACCATTGCTTAATGCCGCTGCCACTAGTGTCGACGCCATACAGGCGCTGTATGTCAGCAATACTCCCCATCCCGCAACCTGACCGCCCAAACGGCACGTGGATACGGTGCGACGAGACGACTGACCGCTCGTCATGGTATCCGGCGCTTGCGAAATTCTTCGCTTATTGGTTGTCGATCCGCCCGTCCGCGGCGCTGCTGCCCGGCCGCCAGCATTTCGACCCGCTCCACATCGCGGATCTGATGCCGCGGGTGTGGCTTCTGGATGTGGTCCGCGACGACGGGAGGCTGCGTTTCCGGTACCGCCTTGCCGGGACCAAGGAGGTCCAGACGCTCGAGCGCGAGGTCACGGGCGAGTGGCTGGACGACGTGCATCCGCGGCTCAAGGCAAACCCGGCGCTGCTGGAGCGCTACCGCTTCATCGTCGAGCAGGGGCAGCCGACCTACCGCAAGGGATTCATCAACTTCACCCATAAACGCGAGCACGTGCGCGTCGAGAACTGCATGGTGCCGCTGGCGCGGGACGGCCGCGCCGTGGACATCATCGCAGCATGCTCGGTGAGTTTCCTCTCCGACGGGCGCCCGACCTAGTCGCGGGCGTGTGTACGCCGAGCGCTCGGGTGCCGCTCGTGCGGTGAGCGCGGTTGTCACAAGCCGCGCCAATTCGCCGCGGAACACCTGAACATGGGCACCGTTGTATGCCGATCGATGATTCATCGGCGCATAGCCCTCGCATCCCTGGCGGCATTCACTTTTATGTTTAGCGCGGCGCCTGTCCACGCGGCAGTTCTGTTCGATCGAATCGTCGTTTTCGGCGACAGCCTGTCCGACACCGGCAACGCTGGACGCTTCACCGATGGCGAAGTGTGGGTCGAGCATTTGGCGCGCGGCCTTGGCCTAGGCCTCACTGCGGCGCGGATGGGCGGGTTAAACTACGCCGTAGGCGGGGCGCGTACGCATGGCGGCTCTTTTAGCCTGCGCGAACAGGTGCAGCTCTTCATGGCGACACGGGCTCCGGGCAGGTCCGATCCGTCGACGCTCTACATCGTCTTCGGCGGCTCGAACGACCTGCGCGCCCTTGTCGGCGTAAGCGATAAGGAAGCCGGGGTCGACGCGGCCGTCGCGGAGGTCAACTCGCTGCTGCGCGCGCTTGTCGGCGCGGGAGCGCGTGAGTTTCTCGTTCCCAATCTTCCGGACATCAGCCGCACGCCCGAAGCGCGCGGCTACGGGGCCGATTGGATGCGCGAGGCGCATGCTCTGACGCGGCGCTTCAATGCGGGGCTGGACCGTGTTCTGCAGGAGATCGAGCGGAGTGGAACGGTGCGCATCCATCGGCTCGACGTCTACGGACTGCTTGAGGCGGCCGCCGCCGATCCGCAGCGGTTCCAGTTGCGAGATCTGCGCAATCCCTGTCCGGCGGAGCTGCGGATGGCAGGCTGCGGCGGCTACCTGTTCTGGGATTCGATGCATCCGACCAGCATCGGCCACGCGCAGCTCGGGGAAGCCGCGCTGGTGCTGCTGAAGCGGGATATCGACTAGGCGATCAGCGGCCGACCCGTTTGCGCGGCGACTCTCGCTGGTCAACGCGCAGCATGTCGTCGCGCATCGCGAACCATTCCGCGGCGTAGTCGCAGTCGCTGTACTCCTGGAAATACGGGCCGCCAATGGTGAAATGCACGTTGGCCGCATCAGGATCGTAGGGGTCGACGTCGACCAGGTGGTTCCACCGCCGTGGCAGCGTG
>DATAAP010000207.1:0-9549 GCA_036260035.1 Alphaproteobacteria bacterium
GCGACCTCGATCAAGTCGGCGCAGCGCAATTTCGTCTTCCGCTATCGCTCGCCGGAGCATTGGCTGGAAATCTTCAAGACCTATTACGGCCCGGTGGAGTCGAGGGCCGCAAAAGCCTTGAGCACCGGGCCGTAATACGTCCTGAAGATGTCCAGCCAATGCTCCGGCGAGCGATAGCGGAAGACGAAATTGCGCTGCGCCGACTTGATCGACGTCGCGTGCGGCTCGAACAGCTCGACCAGGCGCGCCCGCGTGCCCCACAGCGCGGGCGATTTCACGCCTGCCGGCGGCGGCAAATGCTTGCCGATGGTCTTGAAGAGCTGGCCGATGAAGCCGTCCGGCGTCCAGTTCGCGAGGCCGATTTTCCCGCCGCGGCGGCAGACCCGCACCAGCTCGGCAGCGGCGCGTTCCTGGTCAGGCGTGAACATCACGCCGAAGGTCGACACGACGACGTCGAACGCTCCGTCGCCGAAGGGCAGCGCCTCGGCGTCGGCCTCACGGAATTCCATCTGCAGCCGTTCGGCAGCACCGCGCTCACGCGCTCGTTCGAGCAGCGCGGGCACGTAGTCGGTCGCGGTCACCGCGGCGAAGCGGCGGGCGGCGGCGAGCGCCACGTTGCCGTTGCCGGCGGCGACATCGAGAACCGTCTGACCGGCGCGCAGATCGAGCGCCTCGCACAGCTCCTCGCCGACGATCTGCAAGGTGGTTCCGACGACGGCGTAGTCGCCGGACGCCCAGGCGCCCTGCTGGCGGGTCTTGACCGCCTTGAAATCGACCGGCATCGGCGCGGTCTGGGTTGCGGCAGCTGCGGTACTAGCCATGTTGGTTCTCCGTTCGCTCGGTTGGTCCTGATATGCTGTCGTGCCGTGCCGGACACGGCGGGCCGGTCTGACGCCGCGGGGGCGTTGTGACCGTGTCGCAACCGTACGGAGCCCCCATGGGGGCGGGCGTGGAAAACCGCGTGGAAATGCCCGTGGAATCTGACGAGCCAGGCAGTAGCCGCGCTTCGCTGCGGATCCAGCTGCTCGGGCCGCTGTCGGTTAGCCGTGACGGCACGGCACTGCCCCTGCCCGCCTCGCGCAAGGTGCGCGCCCTGCTCGCCTATCTCGCCCTAGCGCCACATCCGGTGCCGCGCAGCCAGCTCTGCGAGCTGCTGTGGGACGTGCCCAACGATCCGCGCGGCGAGCTGCGCTGGTGCCTCAGCAAGATCCGGCCTCTCGTCGACGAGCCCGGCCAGCACCGCGTGGACACGCAGGGCGATGCCGTGCGCCTCGACCTCGCCAACTGCTTTGTCGACGCGGTCGAGATCGCGCGTGCGATGCAGGCCGGCGTCGCAACCCATTCGCCTGAGCGGCTGCGCGCCCTGTGCGCCCTGTTCACGGGCGATTTTATCGAAGGACTCGAGATCGACCGCAGCCCGATGTTCAGCGGGTGGCTGACTGCGCAGCGGCGGCGCTTCCGCAGCTGCCACACGGCCCTGCTGGAGCAGCTCGTCGGAAGCGTCCCCGACGACGACGCATCTGCCTATCTGGAGCAGTGGCTGCAGCTTGCGCCATTCGACCGGCACGTCCACGCGCTGCTGCTTGGCACGCTCGCCCGGCGCGGCCTGATCCGCGAGGGCGAGGAACATCTCGCCGCGGCCGTGAGGCTGTTCGAGTCCGAAGGGCTCGACTGCGCGCCGCTGCGCGAGGCATGGCGCTCAGCGCGCGCGCAGGGCGAGAGTCCGCGCGTGCGCGACGCCGTCGTCTTCGCGGCCGCGGTCTCGCCGCCCGCGCGCGAGGATGCGGCAAGCACGGCCTCGCGCCGCGCCTCGATCGCGGTGATGCCGTTCATCGACCGCTCGACCGAGAGCGTGCGCGGCGGTGCCGCCGACGCGCTCGCGCATGACGTGATCACGCGGCTTGCCAAGCTGCGCAGCCTGTTCGTCATCGCTCAGGGCACCGTGTTCGCCCTGCACGAGCGCCGCATCGGCCCCGAAGAAGCCGGCCGCATGCTGGGCGTCGACTACGTCGTCGGCGGATCCGTGCGGCGCGACGGCAATCGCCTCACCGTCACCGTCGAGCTGGTCGAGACTCGCAGCGCGCGGATTGTCTGGGCAGAGGTGTTCAACCACCGTGTCGACGACGCCTTCCTCGTGCTCGACGAAATCGGCAATCGCATCGTCGCGTCCATCGCGCACGAGATCGAGACGATCGAGCGCAACCGCGCCATCCTGCGGCCGCCGAACTCGCTCGACGCGTGGGAGGCGCACCACCGCGGCCTGTGGCACATGTACCGCTTCAACAAGGCCGACAACGAGCGCGCGCAACATTTCTTCGAGACAGCGATCCGGCTCGATCCCACCTTCGCGCGCGCTTATGCCGGTCTATCCTTCACGCATTGGCAGAATGCGTTCCAGGGCTGGACCGCGCGCGAGCCGGAAATCAGGCGCGCCTTCGAGTCGGCCGGCCAAAGCCTGATGGTCGATGACCGCGATCCGGCGGCGCACTGGGCGATGGGCCGCGCGCTGTGGCTATGCGGCCGCCAGGACCAGTCGGTCGTCGAGCTGGAGCGCGCGGTCGACCTCAGCCCCAATTTCGCGCTCGGCCACTACACGCTCGCCTTCGTCCATTCGCAGGCCGGCGACGCCGAGGCAGCGATCGTATCGTCCGACCACTCGCGCCACCTGAGCCCGTTCGATCCGCTGCTCTTCGGTATGATGGGCGCGCGCGCGATGGCGCTAGTGCGGCTGCAGCGCTTCGACGAGGCCGCCGAATGGGGCGTCAAGGCGGCGGCGCGTCCCAACGCCCATGCGCACATCCTCGCGATTGCGGCGTATTCGCTCGCGCTCGCCGACCGGCTCGACGAGGCGCGCGCCTACATGGCGGCGGTCCGCAAGTCGGTCCCGGGCTACGGCGTCGACGACTTCCTCACCGCGATGCACTTCGCGCCGGCGGGCGCCACCCTGTTCCGGCGGGCGGCACGGCGTATCGCGAAATAGAGATGGCGCCAGTTTAGCGGAGGTTACCCCTTCGGCGATAATCCAACGTGTTGACACGCATCCTGCGGATGCGCATCGTCACAGAACTACCCCGGTCACCGCGGCGCATACGTTAGAATATCCCCGGCCAGCGGAATGGATGCGCCCCTTCCCACATCCTATGATCCCGAGTTCGTAGCCGCGTCGATCGCGGTCGCGGCGCTCGCTTCGTATACGGCTCTAGTCCTGGCGGACAGGATCAGGGCCGCGCGCGGCTGGATACGCTGCTTTTGGATTGCGGTCGCGTCGATGTCGCTGGGCGGCGGCATCTGGAGCATGCATTTCCTCGGCATGCTCGCGCACTCGGTTGCGGTGCCGATCGTCTACAGCCTGCCGCTGACAGCGACCTCGCTGGCCATCCCGATCCTCGTGTGTGCCGTCGGGTTTGCTGTCGCGTGCCGCGAGCCGATCCAACCAGTCCGCGTGGCAGCGGCCGGCATTCTTACGGGCAGCGGCATCGTTGCGATGCACTACATCGGAATGGCCGCGATTGTGACGCCGGCCACGATCCACTGGAATCTCCTGCTGATTGTGCTTTCTGTCGCGATCGCAATCTGTGCGGCTTCGGCCTCATTGTGGTTCGCAGCCCTGCGCAGCTCCAGCATTGCCAAGATCGGGGCGTCTGGCCTGATGGCCGTCGCGATTGCCGGCATGCACTACACTGGCATGGCCGCGGCCCAGTTCCACCGATTGCCGATGACGCCGGCGGACGTCCCGATCGCCCTCGATCCTGTCCTGCTCGGCATCATCGTCGCGGTCGCCGCGATGCTGTTCCTATTCGCCGTGCTCGCCTCAGCCTTGACGGAGCGGAACGCCCTGGCGCGGGCGTCGGACCGGGCGGATCCGCTGACCTTCCGCGGCGCGCTCCTCCTCGTGATGGGCTTCGTCGTCCTGTTCGTGAGCGGCGGTTGGGGCATGCTCACCTGGACCGACTACATGGATACATTGCGACGCGCAGAGACAACGGTCGCGAACGCAGTCCAGATGGTCGCGGAGTCTGCCCGCCGCGTGATCGGCGAGCGGGACCTCGTCTTGCGAATGATTAAGCAGCGGCTCGAGGCCGAGGGCCTAGAGCGGCTCGAATCCCGCGACTATCGCGAAGCCCTCGTTGCCTCGGCAAGAATGGTCGACGGCCTCGGCATCGTCGCCGTTCTGGACGCTGAGGGACGTATCGTCCTGAACACCGGTCGAGCGCCGCTCGGCTACGATGCCAGTGACCGGGCCTACTACCGCATGCACGCCGCCGAGCGCATCGCTGACTTAGCCGTTAGCGAACTGCAGAGCGGCGCGCTCACCGATCGGCCGTACTTCAGCATCAGCCGGCGCATTGAAGCGCTTGACGGCCGCCTGCTCGGGGTCGCCACGGCGATCATCTACGCGGACGCCTTCGAGAAGTCCTTCGCGTCCGTCGATCTGGGTCCTGATGCCTCGTTCCTGCTCTACCGCCAGGATGCGAAAATCCTCGTGCGGGTGCCGCCGTTTCCGCCCGGCACGTCGCTCGACGTCTCGTACACGTCCCTTTTCCAGACCAGATTGCCGCAATCCCCGACAGGAACGTATCACGCCGTGCGCCCGGTCGACGGTAAGAAGGTTGTCACCTCGTACAGGCGACTCGAGGGCACGCCCTTCGTTACGGCCGTCACAATCACCCATGACGCCGTTCTCGCGGGCTGGAAGCAACGGCTGAAGCGCAACATCGCATTCGCCATCACTGCGCTGCTCATTAGCGCAGCGCTGGTCGTCGTCGCGTTCCGAACTATTCGTCGCGAAGAGAAAGCGCAGGCGGCCGTGCACGCGCTGAACGCTTCGCTCGAGCAGCGCGTGCGCGAGCGCACATTGGAGCTCGAATCGGCAGTGGCCGACAGGGATATCCTGCTGCGCGAGGTCCACCATCGTGTCAAGAACAACATGCAGGTCCTACAAAGCATGATCCACATGACCGCGCGCCGCGTTCCCACAGAGTCCCGCTCCGCCTTCGAGGAACTGTCGCGACGGATCTGGGCAATGGGCCAAGTCCATAATCAGGTCTATGCGACGGGCGAACCGTCGAAACTGTCTCTTCGCGATTACCTAACGCGGCTTTGCGAGTACATGTCCCAGAGCTTCGGCAAGCCCCATATCCGCCTTCACTGCACATTGGAGCCCATCGAGGTCGACCTGGACGTCGCGATCCCGCTCGGCCTAATCGCGGTGGAGTGCGTCCAGAACGCCTACAAGCACGCCTTCCCGGAGGGGCGGTCCGGCGAGATTTCGCTCGAGCTGAAGGAGGCCGAGAACCGAGGGATGCTCATTGTCCGCGACACGGGCATCGGGGCGCCGCAAGAGGCGTTCCGCAAGTCAACCGGCTTGATGCTGGTCGAAGCTCTGGTTGCTCAGATCGATGGGACGATGGCGTTCGAGCGGGACGGCGGCACGATCATCGAGGTGACATTTCCGAGGCGGCAATCCCGCCGAAACGCCGCCGGCCCGGATGTCGCGACGGCAAATTCCAGGGAAACCTGAACCGCTCGACGTCGCGGATGGTGAGCGAGCGCGGTCAGCCCTGCCCGCCGGTCTTGCCGTAGCTGGTGACGATCTGCAGCACCTGCACGCCCTTGGGCAGCTCGATCAGGAATTCTGCGTCGCGCTCGAGATGGTGGATGCGGCGCGGGTCGCGGCCGGCGAAGCGCGACATCGCCTCGACACTCTCCCAGTAGGAGATGGTCACGAACTCGCTCTCCGTCTCGCGGTCCTCGCGGAAAAGCTGCACGCCGAGCGCCTTCTCCTCCAGCGGCCGGATACCGTGCTCGTAGAGATACTTCGCGTATTCGTCGGCGCGTGCCCGCGTGGTGCGGCCGCGCCAGATGCGCGCGATGCGAGGTTGCTGGTCACGGGTCATAGCACGCTCCTCCCTGCGATCATCGCCCGCCCGCCGCCAGCCGCACGCCGATGCCGATCAGCAGCGCGCCAAGCATCGCATCGATGCTGCGCCGCGCGCGATCGTAGCCGCGGCGGATCGGTGTCAGGCCGAAGAACAGCGCTACCGATATCCACCACGCGGCCGACACGATGAATGCCGTGGCGACGGCGGCGACGAACAGCGATGGCGGCGGATCGGCCGGGATCATCACCACGAACAGGCTAGAATAGTAAGCGATCGTTTTCGGATTGGTCATGTTGGTGATGAAGCCCGCGCGCACGGCCTCCCATGGCGAGCCAGATCGCGGCGGCGCCTTGAGCGGGCCGTCCGCGCCGCGCAGCACCCCGATCAGCATCTTTGCGCCGAGCCAGATCAGATAGGCCGCCGAAGCCAGCTGCAGCGCAGAGTAAATTGCCGGAAAGCGCATGAGGATCACGCCCAGCCCGCACGCGGCCAGCACCGCCCAGGTCAGCGTCGCTGTCAGGATGCCGCAGACCACGAGCAGGGCGCGCCGGGGCGACTCACCTATGGAGTAGCTGGTCACGATGATGAAGTTGGGCCCGGGGCTTGCCGCAGCCAGGAACTGCACGACCGCGACGCCGAGAAGAATGCCGAAGACGTCCATGCGTCATTCCTTTGTTCCGCCAGCAAAGGATACGTGTGCCTTTCCAAGCCGTCACCGTCCTGATCATTGCGGTTTCTGCGCGCCAGCCAACACTGCTGTTCATTGCCCGCCGGCCCGCGTAGTCTGACAGCTCAGATTCGCAGGGAGCAATGGCTAAGACATCGCGTCACGACGCCTGGCAAGCGGGCGACAGCTACGATCTCTACATGGGCCGCTGGAGCCGGCAGGTCGCCCCGCGCTTTCTCGACTGGCTCGGCGCGGGCGAGGGGCTTGACTGGCTGGAGGTAGGTTGCGGCACCGGCGCGCTCTCGGCCGCGATCCTCACACGCTGCCAGCCGAAGAGCCTGCTGTCGATCGATCCGTCAGAGGGGTTCATCGCGCGAGCGCGCGTGAACGTCCCTGATCAGCGCGTGACCTTCCAGGTGGGCGATGCGCAGGCGCTGCCGGCGGAGTCGGCAAGCAAGGATGTGATTGCGTCGGCGCTGGTCCTGAACTTCGTGCCCGACCGGCCGAAGGCGCTCGCCGAGATGAAGCGCGTAGCACGGCCCGGCGCGACGATCGGCTTCTATGTCTGGGACTACCCGGGCGGCGGCATGCAGCTCATGAACGCGTTCTGGAAGGCCGCCACGGCGCTGGACACCAACGCGCAAGACCTCACCGAAGACAAGCGCTTTCCCTTCTGCACGCCGGAGGGATTGACCGATCTCGTCAGGCGCGCCGGCTTTTCTTCGGTCGGCTGCGCGCCGATCGAGGTGCCGACCGTGTTCACGGACTTCGACGACTACTGGCGCCCGTTCACGCTCGGCGCCGGGCCGGCGCCCGGCTACTGCATGAGCCTCGCCTCCGATGCGCGCGAGCGGCTCAAGGAGAAGCTGCGGGCCGACCTGCCGCGCGCCGCGGACGGCTCGATCCCGCTGAAGGCAAGAGCCTGGGCGGTGAAGGCGGTGGCAGGCTGAGCGCCGACGTAGGCCTGTTCAGCGCAGCATACGCGTGAAAGCGACATCCGGGTGAGGCCCGCCCCCTTTGGGCTTCGAGATACCGCCGACGCAAGGTATCGGGCATCAGGCCTGCGCGTTGGCGTGTCGCGCGAAAGCGCCGAGCTGCAGCGGCCAGCCGTCTCCAAGCGTCCTAACGTGGCGGGCCGCGTCGCCGCCGTGGCGCTCGAGATGGCGGTGCTCCAACGTCACCAGCGTGCCGCACTCAGCCGCGGCCGAAGGTGAGCTCCACCTCCGTAAGCAGCGCCGGGTCGTAGGTCCACTGGCTGCTGGTCTGCCAAGCGAGCAGCAGGCGCGAGGGCAGCTCCCACGCGGCGTCAGCGCCGCGCCCTTGACCGCGTCGCCAATCATGGATATGTTTTATCCATGATTTGGGCCACGCTATGAAACTCAGCGACGGCGTCGAGCAGGCGATCCACAGCGTGGTGATGCTGACCGGGCTATCGCGCGACGGCGTACTCTCGGCCGCGGCGCTCGCGGAGTTCCACGGCGTATCGACGAGCTATCTGCTGAAGCATCTGCAGGCGCTTTCGGGCGCCGGCATTCTGCACACGGTGCCCGGGCCGAAAGGCGGCTATCGCCTAGCGAAGCCGCCCGAGAAGATCAGCCTGCTCGACATCGTGCTGGCCGTCGAAGGGCCCGAGCCGGCCTTCCGCTGCAACGAGATTAGGCGCCGCGGCCCTAACCCGCCCTCGGCGCGCGTGCTGAAGAAGCCCTGCCAGATCAATGCCGCCATGCTGCGCGCCGAACAGGCCTACCGCGCGGAGCTCAAGCGCGTGACCATCGCCGACATCGTCGCCGAAGTGAACGATCTCGACGACGGATCGATCGCGCGGCGAGGCTGCGCCTTTCTTTCGATTCATGAACGGAAATCCGGTACCTGACACAACAGAGGAGAAGACCATGCAAGCCCGCTTCAACGCCGTAAAAGCCGCTCCCGACGCCTACAAGGCCGTCGCAGCGCTCGAGCATTACGTCGTCCATGAGTCCGGCCTCGAGCGCCGACTGATCCACCTGATCAAGCTCCGCGCCTCGCAGATCAATGGCTGCGCTTATTGCGTCGACATGCACGTGAAGGAGGCGCGCCGCGACGGCCTCAGCGAGCAGTGGATCAACCTCGTCTGCGCCTGGCGCGAGTCGCCGGTGTTCGATGCGCGCGAGCGCGCCGTGCTCGCCTGGACGGACGCGCTGACACGGCTCCCCGACACTGGCGCGCCCGATGCCGATTTCGAGCCGCTCCGCGCGCATTTCTCCGAGGCCGAGATCGTCAAACTGACGGTCTTGATCGGCCTCATCAACGTCTGGAACCGGCTCGCCGTCGGCTTCCGCGCGCAGCATCCGATCGACACGCCGGCGAAAGCGGCGTGATCGTTTCGCCTCCGGGGTGAGGGGCGCGCGGCGGCACGCCGAAGACACCCCAGCAGAGTCGCAGCTGCGATAGCGTGAGCCTTTTGCGCGCTATCGCGCGCCCCCACCCTCTCCCAAGGAGAGAGGTAGGGGCGCGACACAAAATCGCCTTCCGTCTGCCTCCCTGGCGCGCCATATTCGCGCCTCCATGACTAACTCCCTCGAGCCCTACATCGATCTCGCACAGCGTCTTGCCGACGTTTCCGGCGATATCGCGCGGCGGTATTTCCGCACCCGCTTTGCCGTGGACGACAAGGAGGACCGCTCGCCGGTCACCATAGCCGACCGCGAGGCCGAGACGGCGATGCGCGCGCTCATCGCCCGGACCTTTCCCCAGCACGGCATCATCGGCGAGGAGCACGGCCGCGAGCGCGAAGGCGCCAGCCACGTGTGGGTGCTCGACCCGATCGACGGCACCAAATCCTTCATCACCGGGCGGCCGCTCTTCGGCTCGTTGGTCGCGCTGTGCCGAGATGGCAGGCCGATCGTCGGCATCATCGACTGTCCTGCGCTGCGCGAGCGCTGGGTCGGCGCGGTCGGCCGGCCGACCACGCATCTGGGCAAGCCAGTCCGCACGCGCGCCTGCGAGCGCCTCGATCTCGCC
>DATAAP010000208.1:0-5300 GCA_036260035.1 Alphaproteobacteria bacterium
CATCGAGATGCCCAAGACCCATCCCTTCATCGCCCCCATCCTCTACGCCGTTCCCGTCCAGCTGCTCGCCTACCACACCGCCATCCTCAAAGGCACCGACGTCGACCAACCCAGAAACCTCGCCAAATCCGTCACCGTAGAGTGAGGGCGCATGGGGCAGGTTCTGTAAAGAAACACAACGGGGTGTAAAGGCAGGCGACTATGACCGCTGTCGCCTTACCTTGGTTAACCTGTAAGTAGCTGTTTCTGCCCGATACTTTCGCTCAGCCGCGCCCGCCGGCCTCCATTTGCATGGCACAGCAATTGCTTGTTGATGCTATGAGTTGCATCGCCCTCTCGCGGGGGATCGCGACGGCTCTACCGGTGCATCCAAGCCAGTCTTAACCGATTGACAAGTAAGGGTTGTTCCGAAGCCGGCAGGACCGAATGACGGAAGGCGCTGGATGAGTTATAAGTTCGGGCATTAAGGGGTGTCAGGGGTGTGTCCGAATCTATGGCTGAAGCGTATGTCCGTCTGCTATCGGTAGTAGCGTGAGGTCTGAAAGGATACGACGATGAGCGAGTTCGAGGCGGAAAAGACAGCGACGGCCAAGGGCCCCTGCGATTGCGGCTGCGGCGATTGTGGCGACAAGGTGAAGCCGGCGACGGTCGAGGCTCAGCCGAACAACGACCGCCGCAAGCTGCTGTTCGGCGGCGTCATTGCGACGCCCGCCATCGTCATGCTGTCCAGCCGCTCCGCGCTCGCAACGGGCGGCGGTGGTGGCGGTCAGTGCACCGCCTCGGCGCATGCTTCAGTCAACCTGTCAAAGCCGAAGGCGAGCGGCTGCAAGAGCCTATCGCCGGGCTGCTGGAAGAACACGCGCAACTGGCCGTCGCCGTTCAAGCCTGGCCTCCCTGACCCGACAAAGCAAAATCCTGGGGACGCCTGGAACTCTCAGTTCACTGTCACTGACGCGGCGCTGAAGAATTATTTCAAGAACGTCGCGCAATGCACCACGAACAACTCGAAGCTCAACGACATGGTGGCAGCATTCCGGGCGTACAACACGCAAGCGAGCATGACCGGCTCCTACTTCATTTTCGGCGGCAACAAGAGCTTCATGCAGGCGCTGTGGGGCACCGGCGGCGGTGATACCTCGCTGCTTCGCGCCGCCGTGGCGTGTGTCCTCAACGCGGCGCAGTTCGGCAAGACGGCCTTCGGATACTCAGTCGCCGAGATTGTCACAATGATCAATGATCGTTATGACAACGACAAAATCAGGCTGGCGGCCGATCTGGAGTATCTCACGAGCGATCGCGGCGGCTCCTGCCCGCAAGATAGGCCGATCAACTGGTGCACGCAGCTCAATACCTGATCTGACGTGGGCACTTCCTGGCGCGCGGCGTTCCCGCTCGAGCGGCGCGAGCTGGACGGCGAGACGGTCGCTTATTGCGACGCCACTGGCGACACGTTGAAGCTCGCGCCGATCGCGCGCGCGGTCCTTGACGTATTGAGCCGCGCGCCCGCCGACCTGCAGGCCCTCTCGGCTGCGGCCGCGGAAGCCTTGGCCGCTGATGAAGAAGCGATCGAGCCGGCCGTCGCTGACACGGTCGAGGACCTTGAAAGCCTCGGCATCGTCGAGCGGGTTTCGCTATAAACGTCGGCGATGCCGACACGAGCCGAGTTCGCTAGCTGGTTGGCGGGCGCCGGGGCCTTCATCAGGACCGGCCCGTTCATCATCCATGCGCGGACGCCGATCGCGCACGCGATCGAGGGCATCACGACGCTCTATGACGGCTATCCCGTCACGCCGGCTGAGCCATTCGCCGATTTCCATGTTGCTCTGGCGGCCTCCGGAGGCTTGCGCCGCTTCGTCCGCCGCCAGGTCGATTTCGAGTTCGACGGCGAGAAGCCCTACCGGCCGCTGCCGCTCGACCAGGCGCTGCCGATGTTCGAGTGGGGCCTCAATGCCGTCATCGGCGGAACCGCGCATCAGTTCCTGATCGTGCACGCCGCAGTCGTCGCGCGCGACGGCTTCGCGGCGATCCTTCCCGCCCAGTCCGGGTCGGGCAAGAGCACGCTCTGTGCCGCCCTGGTCAATCGCGGCTGGCGCCTACTCAGCGACGAGCTGACCCTCTTCTCGGTTGAGACCGGCGCTATCCATCCGCTCGCACGGCCGATGAATCTGAAAAACGAATCCATCGAGGTCATCCGCAACTTCGTGCCGGGTGCCGTGCTGAGCCGTCCCACCCACGATACGGTCAAGGGGACGGTCGCACTGCTGAAGGCGCCGGCCGAGAGCGTTGCGCGCGCACAGGAGACGGCGCGGCCGGCCTGGATCGTCTCGCCGCTCTGGCAGCGCGGTGCGCTGTGCGAGCTGACGCCCAAGTCGCGCGCGGACACGATGATCGAGCTCGGCCAGAACGCGTTCAACTACAGCGTCCACGGAAGACGCGGCTTTCATCTGCTTGCGGACGCAGTCGAGCGCTGCGCCTGCTTCGACCTCCGTTACTCGGTGCTCGACGAGGCGGTCACCGCCTTCGCGGCGCTGGAAATCCCTGCGGCGGCGCGCGCGGCATGAGCGATCCGCGCACCTTACTCGTCGAGGCACTGCGAAAGCCGGCGTCGATTCCGACGATGCCGCTGGCGACGCTCGACACGCTGGTGCGCCAAGCGCGCCGTACCAATCTGCTGGCGAAGCTCGCTTACCGGCTCGACGATCAGGGGCTGCTGGACAAAGTGCCCGCACAGCCGCGTGCACATTTCATCGCAGCGCAGATCTATGCCGACAAGCACCGCCGCGACGTCCATTTCGAGATCCGCTGCCTAGAGCGCGCGCTCGCCGCGTTTCCGAAAGTGGTGCTGCTCAAAGGGGCGGCCTACGCTGCTGCCGATCTGCTGGCGGCGCGCGGCCGCGTCTTCAGCGACATCGACATTATGGTGCCGAAAGCGCGGATCGAGGAGGCCGAAATCTCGCTGCGCAACCACGGCTGGACCGCCGGCGCCGTGAACGACTATGACCAGCGCTACTATCGCACCTGGATGCATCAGATCCCGCCGCTCAGCCATTTCCGCCGCGAGACGGTGATAGACGTCCACCACACGATCGTGCCGGAGACGGCGCGCACGCCGGTCGGCGCCGACACGCTGTTCGATGCTGCGATCAAGCTGCCGAACTCGCCCAACATGCACGTGCTGGCTCCGGCGGACATGGTGCTGCACAGCGCGGTCCATCTTTTCGACGGCGGCGAGTTCGACATCGGGCCGCGCGATCTCAGCGACATGCACGATCTCTTCACGCATTTCGGCGCGCAGACGGGTTTCTGGGATGCACTGTGGCGGCGCGCGCAGAAGACCGGCCTGACGCGTTCGCTGTTCCTTGCGGTGCACTTCACCCGCGGCCTGCTCGGCACCGAAATGCCTTCATCGCTGCTCGCCGAACTCGAGGGCTACCGACGCGCACATCCGGCGCTAGCGATACTCATGCCGCTGATGGCGCGCGGCGTGCAGCCGCCGCACCGCAGCGCGGAGGGCGGCATGACCGGGCTGGCTCGGTGGCTGCTCTATGTGCGCGGGCACTATCAACGCATGCCGCTGCGGCTGCTGGTCCCGCACCTCGTGCGCAAGGCGATCATGGCGCGCCTGCCGGAACCGGCGGAAGAGAAGGCTTAGGCGGCCGCCGCGAACGTCCTAACGGCGAGCGGCCGCAGATAGGCGTGGCCCATGCGCGCATAGGTCAGCGGATGCGCCTTGGCGGGATCCTGCTCTGCCTCGACGACGAGCCAGCCGCGATAGTTAACGGCCGCGAGCGCCTCGAACACGCCCGGATAGTCGACGCAGCCGTCGCCCGGCACGGTGAAGACGCCCGCCAGCACCGCGTGCAGGAAGCTCCAGTCTTCCTGCTTCGACTTCGCCAGCACGTCGCGGCGGATGTCCTTGCAATGGACATGCACTATGCGCTCGGCATGCCGCCGCGCCATGACGACCGGATCGCCGCCGGCGTAAGTGAGATGGCCGCTATCGAGCAGCAGTCCGACCTCGGGCCCGGTCATAGCCATCAGGCGGTCGATCTCTTCGGCAGTCTCGATCACCGTGCCCATGTGGTGGTGGTAGGCCATGCGCACGCCGCGCTTCTCCAGATGGCGCGCCACCTCGTTGAGCCCGGAGGCGAGCCGGCGCCAGCCCTTGTCGTCGAGTCGCGGCCGCCGAGACAGTTTGGTGCCGCGGTCGCCATGCACGCAGCCGCTCACTTCGGCGAACACCATCGTCGTGCAGCCCATCGCCGCGAGCAGCGCCAGGTGCGCCTCCACCGCCGCGATCTCGTCGGCCGGCGAGCGCTCCAGCAGCCGGGCGCTATACCAGCCCGATACTAGTGCAAGGCCATGGCGCGCGAGGATCGGCCGCAGGGTCGCGGCATCGCGCGGGAACTTGTTGCCGAGTTCGACGCCGTCATATCCGGCCTGCTTCGCCTCGGCGAGGCACGTGTCCAGCGGCGTTTCGCCGCCGAGCTCTGGCATGTCGTCGTTGGTCCAGGTCAGCGGGTTGATGCCGATCTTCAACATGGCTCAGGCTCCTACACGTTGCTTGCGGCGCGCACGCTCGTAAGCGCGCCGCGCGTTGCGGGCAGCCGCCGTGCGCGGCGCCGCGGTGACGGCGACATCCCACCAGGCGCCTCCTTCTTCGGTGCCGCGCGTCGGGTCAGTGTCAATGACGATCACATGCGTCGACTTCGCGCGCTTCGCGCGCGCGAGAGACTTTTCCAGGCCCGCGATGTCGTCGACCTTCTCGGCGGTGGCGCCCAGGCTGCGCGCATGCGCCGCGAAATCGATCTGCGGCGCACTGTCGTCGAGCAGGTTGTTGAACGGGGCGCCGCCGGTTCCGCGCTGCAGGCGGTTGATACAGCCGAAGCCGCGATTGTCGAGCACGACGATGATCAGCTTGGCGCCGAGCATCACCGAGGTTGCTATCTCCGAGTTCATCATCAGATAGCTGCCGTCGCCGACCAGCACGTAGACCTCGCGCTCGGGTGCGGCGAGCTTGGCGCCGAGGCCGCCGGCGATCTCGTAGCCCATGCACGAATAGCCGTATTCGAGATGGTAGGAGACGCTGTCGGTGGCGCGCCACAGCTTGTGCAGCTCGCCTGGAAGGCCGCCGGCGGCGCAGACCATGATATACGGCCCTTCCGCCGCGCGGTTGACGGCGCCGAGGACCTGCGCGTCGCTCGGCAACGCGTTCGTCGGCGCGGTCACTCTTTCAACGGTCTCGTGCCACTCGCCGGCAAGCCGCGCGGCCTTCGCAATCCAAGCGTCGGGCGCCCGCC
>DATAAP010000209.1:0-5701 GCA_036260035.1 Alphaproteobacteria bacterium
CCCTCCGGCGCCCCGCGCAGGAAGACATCCTTGCCGAGCTGCGGCCGCGCCATCAGCCGCGCGCCGGCATCCTGCATTGCCTGTAGACGCTGCAACTGGAAGGCCAAGGCCGCGGCCATGTCGGCGGCGGTCGGCTCGGCCTTGTCCTCGCTCGGCGTCGGCAGCAGCAGGCGCGACTTGAGATACGCAAGCCAAGCCGCCATGACGAGGTAGTCGGCGGCGATCTCCAGTCGCACGCGCCGCGCCTGGGCGATGAAGGCGATGTACTGGTCCGCCAGCGCCAGGATGGAGATACGAGTGATGTCGACTTTCTGCTCGCGCGCGAGCGCCAGCAGGACGTCGATCGGGCCCTCGTATCCCTCGAGATCGACGACAAGCCGCTCCTCGTCGCTCGGTCTATCCTCCGGCCGGACGGCCGGGTCTTCCTGGAATTCGGCGGTTGAGCTCATGTCAGTACCAACCCGCCATCAGCGGGACCAGATCGACGACTTCCGACGCCACGAAGATCAGCAGGTCGCCCAGCGGGTTGAACCTGATCCCGGCCTGCGCCGCGAGCCACGGCACCAGCAGCAGCGCGCCGAGCACGATGAAGATGCCTGCCCGTTCCAGACGCGCGAGCGGGTAGGCCAAGGCGTCCGGCAACAGCCCCACTGCGACGCGCCCGCCGTCCAGCGGCGGAACCGGCAGCATGTTGAACACTGCCAGCATCACATTGAGTTGTATCGCGTTTACGATATTCGCGAATAGCCA
Organism: Alphaproteobacteria bacterium; assembly: GCA_036260035.1. Classification (GTDB taxonomy): domain Bacteria; phylum Pseudomonadota; class Alphaproteobacteria; order CACIAM-22H2; family CACIAM-22H2; genus DATAAP01. The sequence continues at coordinate 751 of DATAAP010000209.1, forward strand.
GGCTCCGACTCGCGGCGAAAACAGGCCGAGCCCGTGATACAGGAACGCCGCTATCAGCGCCATAAGCAGATTTGCCGCCGGGCCGGCCGCCGCAACGAAAATCATGTCGCGGCGCGGGTTGTTGAGCTTGCGGAAGTCGACCGGCACCGGCTTGGCGAAGCCGAACAGGAACCCTGTGCCTGCCAGCAGCAGCATGGCCGGCAGAATAACGGTGCCGAACGGGTCGACATGGCGTAGCGGGTTGATCGAGATGCGGCCCAGGCGACGCGCGGTGTCATCGCCGAACCGCTCGGCGACGTAGCCGTGCGCGGCCTCGTGCAGCGTGATCGCAGTCAGCACCGGTATGACCCAGACCGAGGCCTGCAGGAGCCAGCCCGCGGCGGCTTCCAACGAGGCATCCATCGATCAGCTCGCCAGCCGCTTCGCGAACAGCGCGTCGAAGCGCGCCAGCAGCTTGGCCGCATCTCCGCCGCGCAGGCTGGACCTGCGTAGGGCCTTGGCGCGCCCGATGCGCCTGCATGCCGCCTCGGACAGCGGCGGCGCTGCTGCTGCGACGCCTTCCATCTCGGTCATGTCGCCGTTGCAGTGGAGGGCGATGTCGCACCCGGCTTCAAGCGCCGCGTGCGTACGTTCGGCGAAGCTGCCGCCAAGCGCCTTCATCGAGAGATCGTCTGTCAGCAGCAGGCCGTCGAAGCCGATCTGACCGCGGATGACGTCGCGGATGATCGTCGGCGAGAGCGTGGCGGGCCTCTCCTTGTCGAGTGCCGTATATCGCACATGCGCCGTCATGCCCCACGGCATGTCGGCCAAAGCGCGGAACGGCACGAAATCGCTGGTCTCCAGCTCGGCACGTGGCGTGTCGACGGTCGGCAGCTCGTGATGGCTGTCCGCGCGCGCCCGGCCGTGGCCGGGAATGTGCTTGATCACCGGCAGCACGCCAGCGTCGATCAAGCCCAGCGCCGCCGCCCGCGCGATTGTCGCGACGCGGCCGGGATCCGTGCCATAGGCGCGGTCGCCGATCACATCATGCGATCCGACAACCGGCACGTCGCAGACCGGCGCGCAGTCGACATCGATGCCGAGTGCCGCCAGCTCGCCGCCGATCAGCCGCGCGTTCAGCCAGGCTGCCTCGCAGGCCGCGTCGATGTCGTCGTCCGCCAAAGCCGCTATCTTGGCCGCGGCCGGCGCCGCACGCCAGTGCGGCGGCTTGAGGCGGGCAACCCGGCCGCCCTCCTGATCAATCAGCACCGGCGCGTCCGCGCGGCCGACACTTTCACGTAACGCTTTAACAAGCGCGCGCACCTGATCCGGCGTCTCGACATTGCGCGCGAAGAGGATGAAACCGAAAGGATCGTTGGCCGCGAAGAATGCGCGCTCCTGCGCAGACAGGCTCTTGCCGGCGCAGCCGAAGATCGCCGCCTTGGGGGTACGGGACTCAGGGACGGACAACGATGCACCCTACTTTCTTCTCGGCGAGGCGACGGCACAGCTCCTTGGCGGCCTGTTCGTCGGCCACCGGCCCCGCCTGGATGCGGTAGAACGTGCCGCGGTCGCCGAGATCGGCGCGTACGACGTTGAGCGTCAGCGGACCCAGCACATCCATGTGCGCGCGGCGCAGCTTCTCCCACTCGCGCGTCGCATCCTCACTGGTGCGCAGGGCGGCGAGCTGAATGCGGTAGCGGGACCCCCCACCAGCGCTCGGCGCAGTCGCCTGAGCCGGATTCGCGGCGCGGGGCACGGCGGCCTGCTGCTGTGGCGCTGGCGCCGGTGCTGCCTGTTTCGTCGACGTGGGCTTGGCGGGCTCGGTGGGACGTGGCGGCGCGGGCGGCGGCGGCTGTGTCACCTCGATGGCATTCGGCGGCGGTTCAACCACCGGCGCTGGCGGGATATCGGGCGCAAGCGGCGCCGGTGCCTCCGGCGGGCGCGGCCGCGGCAGCGGCGATTCCGGTGGCGGCAGCAGGCGCTCTATGCGCGTGCCCTGCGCCTGCGGCGCCTCGCGGTTGAGTCGCGCGTAGATCTCCTTGTCCTGGTGCGGCACGTCCATGCCGCCCGGTTTCTCCGGCGCAATCTTCATCGGGCGCGGATCGGCCTTGATAAGCGGCACCGGCCCGTCACCGCCCCCGCCACGCGTGAAATAGGTGTAGCCGATCAGCCCGAAGAAGACGGTCAACGCCACTGTCGCGAAGCCGACAGCGAAGAAGCGCAGCGGCAGCGGCGACTTCCGCACGGGCCGCGCCGGGCGGTCGTTGGGATCGGGCAGCATCTATCGCATCTCCTCGACCGGCTCGACGCCGATCAAGCGCAGACCGGAGGCGATCACCGTACCGACCCCGCGCACCAGCGCCAGCCGCGCAAGGGTGAGCTCGCGGTCGTCCGGCACGACGAAGCGCAGCGCCGTCTCGTCCTTACCGCGCGTCCACAGGGCATGGAAGGTCGATGCGAGGTCATACAGATAGAAGGCGACGCGGTGCGGCTCGCCAGTCTCGGCGGCACTTTCCAGGAGCCGCGGCCAGCCAGCCATCGCGCGGATCAGTGCCAGCTCGTCGGCGTCCTGCAGCCGATCGAGCTCCGCGTTCGCCAATATTGTCGTCGCGAGGTCGATGCCGGGGAATGCCGCCTCCGCCTGGCGCATCGCGGAGCGCGTGCGCGCATGGGCGTATTGCACGTAGAAGACCGGATTGTCTTTCGACTGCTCCTGCACCTTGGCGAAGTCGAAATCGAGATGCTGGTCGTGCTTGCGCGTCAGCATGATGAAGCGCACCACGCCGGGCCCGACTTCGTCGATCACGTCGCGCAAAGTGACGAACGTGCCCGCGCGTTTGGACATGCGCACCGGCTCGCCCTTGTCGTAGAGGTTGACCAACTGCGTCAGCTTTACCTCGAGCGCCGCGTTCTCCTCGCTCAGTGCACGCACCGCCGCCGTCATGCGCTTCACATAGCCGCCATGGTCGGCGCCCCAGACGTCGACCATGCGGGTGAAGCCGCGGCGGTATTTGTCGAGGTGATAGGCCATGTCGGCGGCGAAGTAGGTCCAGCTCCCGTCCGATTTCTGCAAGGGACGGTCGACATCGTCACCGAACTTTGTGGCACGAAAGAGAAGCTGCGGGCGCGGCTCCCAGTCGTCCGGCTTCATGCCCTTGGGCGGCTCCAGTACGCCGGTATAGACCAGATCGCGCTTGCGCAGATCCTCGACGACCTCCGTCACACGGCCCTTCTCGACGATGTCGTGCCGCTCCGATGTGAACACCTCATGGCGGACGCCGAGCTGCGCGAGGTCCTCGCGAATCAAGGCCATCATTGCGTCGATCGCAAACGCGCGCACCGGCGCCAGCCACTCCTCTTCGCTGTTGCGCAGCCATTTGCGGCCGTCGCGCTTGGCGAGCGCCTCGCCCACCGGCCTTAGATATTCACCGGGATAGAGCCCTTCCGGGATAGGACCGATCGCCTCGCCGAGCGCCTCGCGGTAGCGCAGATGCACCGAGCGCGCGAGCTGGTCGACCTGTGCGCCGGCGTCATTGATGTAGTACTCGCGCGTGACCTTGAAGCCTGTCTTGGCGAACAGGGCAGCCAGCGCGTCGCCGACCACAGCACCACGGCAGTGGCCAACATGCATCGGTCCGGTCGGATTGGCGGAGACATACTCGACATTGACGGCGCGCCCCTGCCCGATCGTCGATGCGCCATAGTCCTCGCCCGCACGCAGGATCTGGGCGAGCTGTGCGCGCCAGAAGCTGGATTTCAGGCGAAGATTGATGAATCCGGGTCCCGCGATGTCCGCCGCCTCGACCTCGTCATGGGTCTTGAGCTCGGCCAGCAGCAGCTCGGCGATATCGCGCGGCTTGCGGCCCGCACTCTTTGATAAAACGAGTGCTGCATTGGTCGACACATCGCCATGCGCGGCCTCGCGCGGCGGCTCGGCCGTCACTTTGGACAAGTCGAGGTCGGCGGGCAGCTTGCCCGCACCGGAAAGCTTGTCGAGCGCGGCGACGATCTCGCCGCGGAAATGGCTATAGAGGTTCATCAACGCGAATCGTGCAGGTCGAACAGCCGCCGGTGCTCCTTGAGCGCGAAGCCGTCGGTCATGCCGGCGATGTAGTCGGCGACCAGCCGCGCGGTTCGCTGCGTGCGCGGCCCGTCGGCCCGCCGCTGCCACTCCACTGGCAGGCAGCTCGGTTCATCGAGGAAGATTTGGAACAGGTCGGTCACCACGCGCCGCGCCTTGCTGGTCATGCGGTTGACCTTGTAATGCCTGTACATCCGCTCGAACAGGAAATCCCGCAGCCGCGCCGCCTTCGCAACCATTTCGCCGGAGAAGGCCACCACCGGCCGCCCGAGCCGGCGCACCTCGTCGGCCGAGCGCGGCCTCCAGGCGTCGAGCCGCGAGCGCGTCTCGGCGAGCAGATCGCCCACCATGCGGTCGATCAAGCGGCGGATGGACTCACCGACCAGCCGCTCCTCCTCCAATCCCGGATATTTCACAGCGACCTCGTATAATACGGCGCCGACCAGCGGCACCGTCATGAGGTCGTCGATCGTGAACAGCCGCGCGCGCAGCCCGTCATCGATGTCGTGGTTATTGTAGGCGATGTCGTCCGACAGTGCCGCGACCTGCGCCTCCGCCGATGCGAAGGTGTCGAGCTCGAGGTCGTGCACCGCCATGTATTCCAAGATCGCCGCCGGCAGGCGGTCGCGCTTCGAAGGATCGGCATAGGCGCCGGTCATCGGCCCGTTATGCTTGACGACGCCCTCGAGTGTCTCCCAGGTCAGGTTGAGCCCGTCGAAGGCGGCATAGCGCCGCTCCAGCTTGGTCAGCAGCCGCAAAGTCTGCGCATTGTGGTCGAAGCCGCCATAGGGCTGCATGACCGCATCGAGCGCCTCCTCGCCGGCATGGCCGAATGGCGTATGGCCGAGGTCGTGCGCCAGCGCCAAGGCCTCCGCAAGATCTTCGTTC
>DATAAP010000210.1:0-2164 GCA_036260035.1 Alphaproteobacteria bacterium
GGCGGCGCACGACCGCCAATCCGGCCAAGGTCGTCGCGAGCAGCATCGTCGTGGACGGCTCCGGCACGGGGTTGGGGCCGGGCTCGTTCGTTGCGTCCGGGCAGGCGCTGTCCGGAGCGTTCGGTAGGACCGCGGTGCCGATGCAGATGCGGATCAGATAGTTGTCGCCGTCGTCATTGAAGCCGATCGTCGTATCGAGCGGGATGGTGTTGTTCGGATAATCTTCGTAGTACGTCATGGTGTTCTTCGCCGGCGCGTAGACGTCGCCGACCAGGATCGTGTAGTCGCCAGCGTCCCAGAAACGATCTGCCACCTGGTACGGGTCCGTATAGGGATCATCGCCCACGGCAAGGCGCAGCGGCGGCACCTTCATCACGTTCGGATTGCCGAGCGGATTCGTGATCGGATCATAGGGCAGCAGCTCGGCAAAATTCGCGTTGTCGTCGGCGTAGACGAGCTCGGCGCCGGTCTCGTCCTTGATGATGTTGAAGAGCGGCTGCAGGTCGTTGTAGATGCCCTGGAACACATAGAACGCGAGATCCGTGTTCTTGCCGAGGCCGCGGCCGTAGAACGTGATCGGATAATTCCCGGCGGCATCGAGATGGAACGACCATACGCCGATGCGCGTGCCGGCTGGCGGCGCCTTAGTCGTGTTGTCCCAGCCCGGATAGTTGAGCGAATTCGCGTCGGTGGCGCCGATGCCCTGGCCGGCGCTGCCGGACGTGATGGTTCCATCATAGAAGCCCGGCAATGCGGCGGCCGGCGTTGCGGCGACGAGCGCCAAGCCGAATGCGGCAGCACAGACGCCGTGCCGGAATGTTTCAGTTGTAGCCATTTCGATTGATCCCCTTGGAAGGCTGTTTTCGTGACGACGCGTGAATTCGCGCGCGGAGGGCGCATTAAGCAAATCGCGTGCCGTATACGAATACGGTTAATTGCCAATTGGATGCGGATACCGCCTGCGTGCCGCTGTCAAATCGAGTGACAATGCTGACGCGCGCCATGTTTCGGTGCGGTTGCGGCGGCGTTTCAGATGTATGGTGCGGCTTCGCATGACTTGGCTCGCCCGGTATCATTGCGAGCGATGATGGGGATGGGATCATGACCACGCAGGGCAGCCAGCCGCCGGCTCGCCGCGTCGCCGCGCAGCTCATCGAGCCCGGCGATGCGTCCGATGCCGCCACGAGCCCCGCCGAGTCGACCTATCGGCGTCTGATGAAATATATCGGCCAGTTCGAAATGCAGCTCGACCGCGACCACGAGATCGGCGGCCGCTTCGTGTCCTTCGGCGACGATTCGCTTTTCCACATTGCCGATGTCGGCTACTGGAACCCGGACATCATAACCTTCGACGGCTTCGACCAGAACGGCAACCGGGTGAAGCTCATTCAGCACGTCTCGCAGCTCAACGTGCTGCTGGTCGCCGTGCGCAAGATGACGCCGCCCGCCGAGCCGCCGCGACGCATCGGCTTCTATCTGGGCAAAGGCGAATCGAAAGGAAAGCCGTGATGGCCCGGATCCTGTCCCTGCTTCTTGCCGCGATCGTAGTCGTCGCGCCGCTGCGCGCCGAAGAGGTGAGGACCCGTCATCGCGGCCTCACTCTCAATGCCAATCTAGAGATGGCGCCGGGCAAGGGGCTCGAAGATGGCGTGATCCTGATTGCCCACGGTCTGCTCGCGCATAACCGCCTTGAGCTGATCGCAGCGCTGCAACGCGGCTTCAAGGCAAAGGGCGTATCGACGCTCGCGATCAATTTCTCCCTCGGGATCGACGACCGGCGCGGGATGTTCGATTGCGGCCGGCTGCATGCGCACCGCCCGACCGATGCGCTTGATGAGATCGAGGCGTGGATCGGTTGGCTGCAGACGCAGGGCGCCACGGAGATCGCGCTGCTCGGGCACAGCCAGGGCGGCGCGCAGGTGGCGCTCTATGCGGCCGACCGCCGCGATCCTGCGGTTGGCGCCGTGATCCTGCTGGCGCCGACGACCTTCGATCCAACGCGCGTCGCGGCGGCTTATGAGCAGCGCTACGGCACGCCACTGGCCCCTGTGCTGGCGCGGGCGGAGGAGCTGCTGCGCGTTGGGCGCGGCGAGACGCCGATCGACCGCATCGGCTTTCTCTACTGTCCCAACGCGACGGCGACCGCTTCGAGCATCGCCGGCTG
>DATAAP010000211.1:0-4233 GCA_036260035.1 Alphaproteobacteria bacterium
ACCCGGAGCACGAGGCCTTCGCGGCCGGCCTGCGCGCGCTGGGCGAGATGACGGGCGAGGACCCGACGTCCCACCGGGGCTACCTCCGGGCGCTGGAGCGCCGGCGGTGGGACTTCAAGGCCCTCGGGGCCACCTCGACCGACCACGGCCACCCGACGGCGGCGGCGTTCGATGTCGCCCCCGCCGAGGCCGCGCGCCTCTTCGAGCGCGCCCTGGCCGGCCGGTGCACGCCCGAGGAGGCGGAGCGCTTCCGAGGGCAGATGCTGACCGAGATGGCGCGCATGAGCCTGGAGGACGGGCTAGTGATGCAGATCCATCCGGGCTCGTTCCGCAACCACAATCCGGACGTATTCGCGAAGTTCGGCCGCAACACCGGCGCCGATATCCCGATGCGCACGGACTACGTGAACGCGCTCAAGCCGCTGCTCGACCGCTTCGGCAACGAGAAGAAGCTCAGCATCATCCTCTTCACGCTGGATGAAACCACATACTCGCGCGAGCTGGCGCCGCTGGCCGGCCATTATCCGATCCTGAAGCTCGGCCCCGCGTGGTGGTTCTATGACTCGCCCGAAGGTATCCGACGCTACCGGCAGCTCACGGTGGAGACGGCAGGCTTCTACAACACGGTCGGCTTCAACGACGACACGCGCGCCTTCCTGTCAATCCCGGCGCGCCACGACGTCGCACGGCGCCTCGACTGCGCCTTTCTTGCCGACCTTGTCGCCGACCACCGGCTGGAGGAGGACGAGGCGCACGAGCTCGCCGTCGACCTCGCCTACAATCTCGTCAAGCAGGCCTACAAGCTGTGAGCGTTGCCGCCTCCGGAGTCGCTGCTGCGCCGCGCTATCGAGTGGCGGATTTGTGCGGCTTTGCGTCGGCGCTGCTGATGAGGAGTGGCCTGCCGGTGGATCGGGCCGCGATCGTCACCGAGATTCTCGTCGAAGCCGACCTGATGGGCCACACCACGCACGGCCTGCAGCTCCTCGCGCCGTATCTCCAGGATCTCGCTGCCGGCAAAATGACCAAGGCCGGTGAGCCGGAAGTTGTCGCGGATCATGGCGGCGCCGTCACATGGGACGGCAAGTTCCTGCCGGGCCCTTGGCTCGTGGCGCGCGCGATTGAACTCGCCTGCGCGCGCGTGAGCGAGCACAAGGTCGCGACCGTCGTCATCCGGCGTGCGCATCACATCGCCTGTCTTGCGACTTATCTGAAGCGCGCGACGGATCGCGGTCTGATGATCCTGCTGACCTGCTCTGACCCTAACGTCGCGACGGTCGCGCCGCATGGCGCACTGGCCGGCCGCTACACGCCCAACCCATTCGCGGCGGGCTGGCCGACGGACGGCGAGCCCGTGCTGCTCGATATCAGCGCCTCGACAACGACGAACGGCCTGACCGGTCGCATGTACCGCGAGGGAAAGGGCGAGCGGCTCCGTGGCAAATGGTTGGTCGACAACAGGGGCGAGGCGAGCGACGATCCTGCGATGCTGTTTACCGAGCCGCCTGGCGCGATATTGCCGCTGGGCGGCATGGAGCTGGGGCACAAGGGCTTCGCGCTCGGCCTGCTGGTCGAGACCCTGACCGGCGCGCTTGGCGGCTATGGACGCTCCTCTGCCGAGAAGCGCTGGACCGGCTGCGTATTCGTGCAGGTGATCGATCCCGCAGGCTTCGGCGGCCGCGAAGCGTTCGTCCGCGAGACAAGCTGGATGGCTCAGGCCTGCCGCACCGCGCCCGTGCGGCCCGGCAATCCACCAGTACGCCTGCCCGGCGAGCGAGGGCTCGCGCTGCGAAGACAGCAGCTCGAGCTGGGCATAGCGCTCTATCCCGGCATCATGGATACGCTCGTCCCGTGGGCAGAGAAGCTGGGTGTTCCGTTGCCGGAGCGGCGGACCATGCCATGAAGCGCCTCTCGCTTGCGACGCTCGGCGCGCTGCCGGGCGATGTGGCGCGGCCGTCCTTCGATCCGCGGTCCTTGGGGACCGGCATCGTGCATCTCGGCATCGGCGCGTTCCACCGCGCGCATATGGCGGCCTATACCCAGGACGCGCTCGCGAAAGAGCCAGGCGCGTGGGGCATCTGCGGCGTCAGCTTGCGCTCGTCCGACATCCGGGACCGTCTCGTGCCGCAGGACGGCCTCTATACGCTGGTCGTGCGCGGCCGCGAGGCGGAGACGCTGACCACGATCGGCACCGTGCGCGACGTGCTGTTCGCCCCGGAGAATCCCACGCGCGTGATCGCCCGCATAGCCGATCCGACGACACGGATCGTCTCGTTGACAGTGACGGAGAAGGGTTATTGCCATGATCCCGCGACCGGCGCGCTGCGCGAGAGCGATCCCGGGATCGTGCACGACCTGGCGCACAAGGCGGCGCCGAAGACCGCGATTGGCATGCTGGTGCGCGGCCTCGAGGCTCGGTGCTGCGGCGATGCCGGACGCGTCACGGTGCTGTGCTGCGACAATCTTCCGCATAACGGACGGAGTTTGCGCGGCGTGGCGCGCCGCTTCGCCGAGCTCGTCGACCCCGATCTTGCTGACTGGATGGACGAGCACGTCGCGTTCCCGTCGACGATGGTTGATCGCATTGTCCCGGCGACCACGCCGCGCGATGTCAGCGCAGTCGAAGCGCGGCTGGGCCTCAAGGACGTGTCGCCCGTGTTGGCCGAGCCGTTCCGTCAATGGGTGATCGAGGACGATTTCGCCGCCGGCCGGCCGTGCTGGGATCGCGTCGGCGCTGAACTCGTACGGGATGTCGGGCCGTACGAGGATATGAAGCTGCGACTGCTCAACGGCAGCCATTCGGCGATGGCCTATCTCGGCTATCTCGCCGGTTACGAGTTCATTTATCAGGTGATCGCCGATTCCTCCTTCGAGCGGGTCATCGACCGCTTGATGTCCGAGGCTGCGACGACATTGAAACTGCCGGCGGGCGTCGACGTCGGTCGCTATCGGCGCGATCTGATCGAGCGTTTCGCCAATCCGGCGCTGGGCCACCGGTGCTATCAGATCGCCATGGACGGCTCGCAGAAGCTGCCGCAGCGGCTGCTCGGCACTATCCGCGACCGGCTGAAGAAGGGCGCATCGATCGACGCGCTCGCGCTCGCGGTTGCTGCGTGGATGCGCTACGTGCGCGCGGTCGACGAGAAGGCCAGCGCATACGAGGTGCAGGACCCGCTCGCCGCGCGACTCCGGGAAGCGGCCAGCTCCGGGGATGCCTCCGCGCAAGTGGATAGGCTGCTGCAGGTCCGCGAGGTTTTCGGTGGCGACCTGCCGCAGAGTTCAGAATTCCGGACGCAGCTGGTTGCGTGGCTTTCCGCGCTTGATCAGAATGGTGCCAAAGCCACCGTCGCGGCCGCGGCGAAGCTGGAGACGACGAACTGACGCGGCGAATTTCCGTAGGGAGGACCGCATGAGTGCGACACGCGTCGCCGAGCATCTGAGCATGCGCCCATTGTCGAACGTCATGGGCGTGGAGATAAGCGGTGTCGATCTGTCGCGGCCTATCGACGACCGGACCTTCGCGGCGATCCACGATGCCTTCCTGCGCCATCTGCTCGTCTGCTTCCCCAATCAGCATCTCGACCAGACGCAGCACGTCGCGTTCAGCCGCCGCTTAGGCGAGCTGCAGGTCCATGTGCTCGACCAGTACCGCTCGCCCACGCATCCCGAGATCTATGTCCTCTCCAACGTGAAGAAGAGCGGCGAGACGACCGGGGAGCATCCGGATAAGGGCACGCTTGTGTGGCATTCCGACCTGTCGTTCCAGGCGCGGCCGGCCTTGGCAACCATGCTCTACGGCATCGAGGTGCCACGCGTCGGCGGCGACACGCTCTATGCCAACATGTACGCGGCGTACGACGCATTGCCGGAGGCGATGAAGAAGCGGATCGAAGGTCTGCGCGCCATCCACGATCTTGACGCCTCGCGCCAGCGCGCCGGCGCGCCGCCGATGACCGAGGCGCAGCGCCGTGAGGCGCCGCCGGTCGAGCACCCGCTCGTGCGCACGCATCCCGAGAGCGGGCGCAAGTGCCTATATATCAGTCACCACGCGATGCGGATCGTCGGCATGTCCGAGGCGGAGGGTGCTGCACTGCTCGAGGAACTGATGGAGCATGCGACACGGCCGGAATTCGTCTATGCCCACCGCTGGCGGCAGTATGAGTTGGTGATTTGGGACAATCGCTGCACCATGCACAAGGCGACCGGCTATGACGCGAGCGGCGAGCGGCGCGTCAT
>DATAAP010000212.1:0-5408 GCA_036260035.1 Alphaproteobacteria bacterium
CGGTGAGCAGGCGGTTCATTACGTTTTGGTGCACGCTTCACTTTCTGCTCAATGCGGCAGCGGGCAAGCCGCTGCTCGGCGAGGAGATTGCGAGGCCCTCCCCGGACGCATTGATGGATGCGCTGATGTGGGGGCATGAGCCGATCGGCGGCCCGTTCGAGTTGATCGACCACAGCGGTGCCCGGCGGACGGACGCAGCCTTCCGCGGTAAGCTGACGCTGATCTACTTCGGTTACACGTACTGCCCGGACATCTGTCCGACCGACCTGCAGGAAATGGTCTCTGTTCTGGATCTGCTCGGTGCAGACGGAGCAGCAGTTCAGCCGCTGTTCATCACGATCGATCCCGAACGCGACACACCGCAACACCTGGCAGAGTACGTGCAGTTGCTTCACCCGCGCTTGATCGGCCTGACCGGCGAGGTGAGCGAGATCCAGAAGGTTGCCCGCGCCTACAAGGCCTATTACGCGAAGGTCATCCAGCCGGATCCCTCAAGCTATTTGATGGAGCACAGCGCCTTTATCTACCTTGTCGATGCAGACGGGCGGTATTTGGGCTTCTTCCCGCCGGGTACAACGGCGGAGCGCATGGCCGCTGTCATACGTCCGCATTTGCCTCCGGCTCCACAAAGATGACCCGGTCGCTCGGGGAGAGGCCTTTACTCGAGCGCCCCACCGGATCGGCGGTGTTTTACGCTTATCGCGCGTGTCTCGCACCTGGCCGCCCGGTGTGAGGGAGGTGAAGCGAATGCTGCGACGTGTACGAAGTGCCGCGGCCTGCGCCGCGCGCAAAAATTGCGCAGATCAACAGGTTAGTTGCCAGCGGCCATGCGCTTGCCGTTCGCTGGCTGCTCCGGTTCAACGCACCTGCTGCAAAGCGTGCGCGGGACCGGCCGCCGGTGGTAGAACCCGTCTGACTGCCCATCCTCGCGAGCGCCGCTATGACCCGACCCGCCGACCGCGTCTTCGTCGCCATTGACCGCATGGACCTCGCCGCCGCGCATGCCGACGTGGCGAAGCTCAAGGCGCTTGCCGGCGGCATCAAGCTCGGGCTGGAGTTCTTTGTCGCCAATGGTCCCCAGGGCGTGCGGGCGGTCGCCGGGCCAGTGCCGCTCTTCCTCGATCTTAAGCTGCACGACATCCCGAACACGGTTGCCGGCGGCGTGCGCTCGGCCTGCCAGGTCTCGCCGCGCTTCCTCACCATCCATGCCTCGGGCGGCGAGGCGATGATGCGCGCCGCTGCCGATGCGGCGCGCGCGGCCGGCCCCGCGCGGCCGCTGCTGCTCGGCATCACCGTGCTGACCAGCCTCGATGGCGGTGATCTCGATGCTGTCGGCCAGCGCGGTCCCGTCGCGGACCAGGCGAAGCGGTTGGCGGCGCTCGCGCAGAAATCGGGGCTCGACGGCGTCGTCTGCTCGGCGCACGAGGTCGCGGCCCTGCGCAAACTGTGCGGCCCGGACTTTAAGCTGATGGTGCCGGGCATCCGGCCGAATTGGGCCGCCTCGCAGGACCAGAAGCGCGTGGTGACGCCGGGCGAGGCAATCGCGCGCGGCGCCGACTATCTTGTCATCGGCCGTCCAATCACGCAGAGCGACGACCCTGCGGCAGCGCTGCAGCGGATCACCGACGAGATCGGCGGTACCGTCGCCGCCGGCTGATGAGCACCACGATCAAGATCTGCGGCCTCAATAGTGGCGCGGCGGTGCGCGCCGCCGCTGCCGCCGACTTTGCGGGATTCGTGCTCTACCCGCCGTCGCCGCGCAATGTCACAGCGCTCGAGGCGGGGAAGCTCGCGGCGAAGCTGGCGCCCGGCGTGCGGCGCGTGGCGGTGATGGTCGATCCGGACGATGCGACCCTGCGCGCCACATTCGAGCGCTTCAAGCCCGATGTCCTGCAGCTCCATGGCAGCGAGACGCCGGCGCGCGTCGCCAACATCCGCGCCGCGTACGGCGTCGCGATCATCAAGGCGGTACCGGTCCGCGCGGCCGGCGATCTCGATGCGGCGCGCGACTTCGAGGCGTGCGCCGACTGGCTGATGTTCGATGCCAAGCCGCCGCGGCTGGACGCCTTGCCCGGCGGCAACGCCGCGGCCTTCGATTGGACATTGCTGGCGGGGCGCGCTTGGCGCCGGCCCTGGTTCCTGTCCGGCGGGCTGACGCCTGCGAACGTGGCGGGGGCCATAGCGACGACCGGCGCGCCTGGCGTCGACGTCTCGTCGGGCGTCGAAGCCAAGCCAGGCCATAAGGATCCGACAAAGATCACCGCATTCATTGCGGCTGTCCGGCGCCGAAGCGTGGCGGGAACAACGGCCGCGATCGCTCGTTGACCAAAGTGGTACGTCCGACGCCGGAGCTTGCGCGCCGTCCGCGCGGTTCTGGCAACCGCCGCCGCGTCCTACAACGGATGTCCTAAACCAGAGGTCCACCATGAAAAAGCTTCTGATTCCCGCGATGGGTGCCGTCGCCGCCATTGGTGCAACTCAACCGGCAAGCGCCGACGTCCTCGTCAGCCAGCTCATGATCCAAGGCCAGCCCGGCTACACTGGCACGGTCAATCGCACCGTGACGCCCGGCAGCCCGGGCATCGCACCCCTCAACACGCCGGTCGGGCCGAGCCCCTTCACGGTGGCGCCGCCGCCGGCCTTTACCCCGTCTTCGCCCTTCATCGGGCAGCGCGGCGAGCTGAACACGGCCGAGCGCGAATATGTCGGGCCGGGTGAACCGGACGCGAGCGGCAAGATCGGCCCGACCGTCGACCGTACGCGCGCGCGTTTCGCTGGAGAGCGCGGACCGGACGGCAAGCTCCTGCCGACCTACGCCCCCGAGCAGCGCGCACAGGCAACTCCGCAGGCGACTCCACAGATGTCGCCGCAGACGCCCGCGCCATCGGACATGCAGCGGAGCCAGCCGCCGGCTACTTCGACACAGCCCGGCGCCACGCAACGCCGTCCGGGCTCCGGTGCGATGACGACGCCGTCCGACCAGTCGACGAGCCCATCGGGCACGACCACAGATCGCTCGATGCAGCAGAATCAGTCGACGCAGCAGCGGCAACAGCGCACGCAGATGCAGGGCGACCGGCAGCGTTCGGGCGCGCAGACGCAGTCGCGCACCGGTTCGCGCAACATGAACGAGCAAGAAATGAGCGAGACGAAAGCGCTCAATACGCTGGCCGCCGAAGGTTATACGAACATCGGCAGGATCGAGCGGGTCGGCAACACCTGGCAGGCCACCGCCACGAAGGAAGGCAAGCAGGTGACCGTCCAGGTCGATCCGCAGACTAACCGCGTCATGGAACGCTAGACTGTTCTGATCCTGGCCTGCGGCGTCGCCCACGGGCGGCGCCGCAGTCATTTTTAGCGGTTCTACAAAGGCTTAAGTCGGCATAAGAAATCCTGTGTCCGGGCGCAGGCCTGGTCTATAAACGCGGCCGATGTCGACCCTGCTGAACAGCTATCGCACCGGCCCGGACGAGCGCGGTCATTTCGGTGCCTTCGGCGGCCGTTTCGTCGCCGAGACGCTGATGCCGCTCATCCTCGAGGTCGAGCGCGCTTACGATGCCGCGCGCAATGACAAGGCGTTCCAGAGCGAGCTCGATTACTACCTCGAGCACTATGTGGGTCGGCCCAGCCCGCTCTATTTCGCAGAGCGCCTGACGAAGCGCCTGGGCGGCGCCAAGATCTACTTCAAGCGCGACGAGCTCAACCACACCGGCGCCCACAAGATCAACAACTGCATGGGCCAGATCCTGCTGGCGCGCCGTATGGCCAAGCGCCGCATCATCGCCGAGACGGGTGCCGGCCAGCACGGCGTCGCGACCGCGACCGTCTGCGCATTGTTCGACCTGCCGTGCACGATCTACATGGGCGCCACCGATATCGAGCGGCAGGCGCCCAACGTCTTCCGTATGAAGCTGCTCGGCGCCGAGGTGAAGCCGGTGACCTCGGGTGCCGCGACGCTGAAGGACGCGATGAACGAGGCGTTGCGCGACTGGGTCGCCAATGTCGAGACGACCTACTACCTGATTGGCACGGTCGCTGGCCCGCATCCCTATCCGGCGATGGTGCGGGACTTCCAATCGGTCATAGGCCGCGAGACGCGCGAGCAGATCCTGAAGCAGGAAGGCCGCCTGCCCGACACGCTCGTCGCGGCGATCGGCGGCGGCTCGAACGCGATGGGCCTGTTCCATCCCTTCCTCGACGACAAGACCGTGAAGATGGTCGGCGTCGAGGCGGCGGGCCACGGCATAGAGAGCGGCAAGCACGCCGCGTCGCTCACCGGCGGCAAGCCGGGCGTGCTGCACGGCAACCGCACCTATCTGCTGCAGGACGAGGATGGCCAGATTGCCGAGGCGCATTCGATCTCTGCAGGGCTCGACTATCCCGGCATCGGGCCGGAGCACGCCTGGCTGCACGAAGCGGGACGCGTGCAGTATGTCGCGATCCGTGACGACGAGGCGCTCGAGGCTTTCAAGCTGTGCTCGAAGCTCGAAGGCATCCTGCCGGCGCTCGAGCCTGCGCACGCGCTTGCTCAGGTGATGAAGCTCGCGCCGACCCTGCCGGCCTCGCACTTGATCGTCATGAACATGTGCGGGCGCGGCGACAAGGACGTGTTCACGGTCGCCAAAGCGCTGGGGGTTTCATTGTGAGCAGAATCGAGGCGCGCTTCGCGCAGCTGCGACAGGAAAATCGCGCGGCGCTGGTCACCTTCGTGATGGCTGGCCACCCCGATTTCGACACGGCGCTCAAGGTCGTCGAAGGGCTGCCGCAGGCCGGCGCCGACATCATCGAGATCGGCATGCCCTTCTCCGATCCTATGGCGGACGGCCCGGCGATCCAGGCGGCGGGCCTGCGCGCGCTCAAGGCGGGGATGACGCTCCGCCGCACGCTCGATCTCGTGAAGCGGTTCCGCGCACGCGATGCGCAAACGCCGATCATCCTGATGGGCTATTACAACCCGATCTACCGCTTCGGGCCGGAGCGCTTCGCCGCCGCCGCGCACGAGGCGGGCGCCGACGGGCTCATTATCGTCGACCTGCCGCCGGAAGAAGAAGTGGAACTGCGGCCGCTGGCGACGCAGGCCGGGCTCGCGACGATCCGCCTGATCGCGCCGACCACCGATGGCAAGCGCCTGCCGGTCGTGCTCAAAAACGCGAGCGGGTTCGTCTACTACGTCGCCGTGCTCGGCCCGACCGGCACCAAGTCCGCGGCGGCTGCGGAGGTCGCGGCGGCGGTCGCGCGCATCCGTAAGCACACGCGCGTGCCGGTCGCCGTCGGCTTCGGCATCAAGACGCCGGAGCAGGCCGCGGACATTGCGCGTGTCGCCGATGCGGCCGTGGTCGGCTCGGCTCTGGTGCAGGTGGTCGAAATGGCGGCGCCGGGCGCGGCGCCCGCGGCGGCGGCCGATTTCG
>DATAAP010000213.1:0-4029 GCA_036260035.1 Alphaproteobacteria bacterium
CTGTCGGCGGCGCCGGAGGCGGACCCGCCGACAGCGCGCCGGCCGAGGGCCGGCGCAGCCCGGGCGGCGAAGAGACCGTATCCGAACCGACTGGTCCGGGCAGCACCGAGCGCCGCCCCGGCACCGCGGTCGGTCAATAGCAGCAGCGGGCGCCTCAGGCCGAGCCATGTTGCGGGCGACCGCCGCAAGCGGCATGCTGTCCGCGAAGCATCAGCCAGGGCGGGATCAGCATGGGGCTCTATTCGGCGCCATTCAATTTTCATCGTTGGATCGACGAGCATCAGCACCTGTTGAAACCGCCGGTCGGCAATGCGCAGATCTGGCAGGACACCGATTTCATCGTCACGGTCGTCGGCGGACCCAATCAGCGCACGGACTACCATGACGATCCCTTGGAGGAATTCTTCTATCAGCTGCGCGGCAACATGGTGCTGCGTATCCGCGAGGACGGCAAGCCACGCGACATCGCGATCCGCGAGGGCGACATCTTCCTGCTGCCGCCGCATGTGCGTCATTCGCCGCAGCGGCCCGAAGCGGGCAGCGTCGGCCTGGTGATCGAGCGGCAGCGGCCGCAGGGGCTGGTCGACGGCTTCGAATGGTTCTGCCCGTCCTGCGGCACGCGTCTGCATCGGATCGAGGTGCAGCTCCAGAGCATCGTCAAGGACCTGCCGCCGCTGTTCGAGCAGTTCTACCGCGACGAGTCGAAGCGGACCTGCGCACGCTGCGGCACGATCCATCCAGGCAAGGCGTCATGACCGTCATCGACATTCACAGCCATTTCTTCCCCAAGGAGTGGCCGGACCTTGCGGCGCGGTTCGGCACGCCGGACTGGCCGTGGCTCAAGCACACGGGTCCGGGGCGCGCGATGGTGATGGTCGGCAGCCGCGAATTCCGGCCGATTTACGACGCCTGCTGGGACCCGGACGTGCGGCTGCGCGAGATGGACGCGCATGGCGTCGACATCCAGGTCCTTTGCGCGACGCCCGTGCTGTTCGCCTATACCCGGCCGGCAGAACAGGCGCTGGACTGCGCGCGCATCTTCAACGACGCCGCACTGGCGCTGTGCGCGCGCGGCCGCGGCCGCCTCAAGGCACTGGCCCAGGTGCCGCTGCAGGATATCGACCTCGCCTGCGCGGAGGCGTCCCGCGCGATGAAAGACGGACATCTCGGCGTGCAGATCGGCAATCACGTCGACGACAAGGACCTCGACGATGCGGGCCTGACTACGTTCCTGCATCACTGCGCCGACATCGGGGCGTTTGTGCTCGTGCATCCGTGGGACATGATGGGGCGCGAGCGCATGAAGAAGTACATGCTGCCGTGGCTCGTCGCGATGCCAGCGGAGACGCAGCTGTCGATCCTGTCCCTGGTTCTGTCCGGCGCCTTCGAGCGACTGCCGCGGACGTTGAAGATCTGCTTCGCGCATGGTGGTGGCAGCTTCGCCTTCCTGCTCGGCCGGGTCGAGAATGCGTGGCGCCAGCGCGACATCGTGCGCGAGGACTGCCCGCACCCGCCGTCGCACTATGTCGACCGCTTCCTCGTCGACTCGGCGGTGTTCGATGCGCGGGCGCTTGCCCTCCTCGTCGACGTCATGGGTGCGGAACGGGTCCTGCTCGGCTCCGACTACCCGTTCCCGCTCGGCGAACAGCAGATCGGCCGCCTCGTGCGCGAGCACCCGTCCCTTGAAGACTCGGCCAAGCACCAGATTCTCGGCCGCAATGCCGCACGCCTCCTAGACATTTCACACGATGACTCAGATGCGCAGGCGCGCCGCGCCGCGTCGTGAGCGCTTTGGGCAGCTGGCCGGCGCCTGCGCCGAGCGATAGACTCTCCATCGCGAGTCCCGTAGCCCTTTTGCGAGAGGTGGAGCATGACGAGACCATGGCACGCCGCCTTGCTGGCGCTCTCGCTCTGTTTTTCCATGCTCCCAGCCCCCCTGTCGGCCGAGGTGGTCGACCTGCAGCTCGTCCTCGCGGCCGATGTATCGCGGAGCGTCGATGACGACGAATTCAAGCTGCAGCGCCAAGGCTACGCCAGCGCATTTCAAGACCCGCGCGTGCTGCGCGCCATCCGCTCGGGCCAGTACCGCAAGATTGCGGTTTGCTACGTCGAATGGTCGGGGCCGGAGTCTCTGGCCGTGATCGCCGACTGGGCGGTGGTTGGCGATGAGGAGTCGGCGGCCGGCTTCTCCGAGGCGATCCTTGCTCCGCAGCGTCCCTTCGCCAACCGCACCGCCATCGGCGCAGCGATCGATTTTGCGCGCGCGCAGTTCCTGCGCAGCGGCGTCGAGAGCGAACGCCGCGTCATCGACGTGTCCGGCGACGGCACGAACACGAACGGACGCGAGCCCGCGCCGGCGCGCGACGAGGCGGTCGCCGCCGGCATCACCGTTAACGGGCTGGTGATCCTCAGCCCCGAACCGATGCCTTGGAACCCCTTTCACACGCATCCACCCGAAGGGCTCGAGACCTATTACCGGGAGAACGTCGCCGGCGGCCCGGGCACGTTCGTGCTGGTCGTGGACGACTTCTCGAGCTTCGCGCACGCGATAGTCAATAAGCTGATTCGCGAGATCGCCGCGGCCGACGTTCCGGGCGGTGGCTAGAACGACGAGCTGGCGCGGTCGAAGCGCGGCCGCCAGAGCGCCTGATAGAACCGCTGCCGCAGCACCAAGTGCCGCGCCGCGAGGGCGCGCTGCGCCGCGCGGGACCATACATGCGCCAGTTGGCTCGCGCGGCGAACAAGCTTCTCGGCGAGCTTGGCACGCGACGACGCCGCATGCTGCGCGTCGAGCAGCCAGCGGCCGATCTCCGCGAACAGCCCGGCGACGAGGTCGCTGGGCCCGAGGTGATAATCGAACGCAGCCAGGCGCCGCTTCTGATATGCCCAATACTCGCGGCCCGCGCCGCCGAGCATGCGCCGCGCGATGCGCCGCCGGTAGTCCCTGCGCAGGCGACGGTGCGCCCGCGCGAAAGTGTCGCGATCGAGCAGACGCGGCCCGAATCGCCGCAGAAAGCCGAAATGCTCGAGCGCGAGCGTGCTGTAGCGCGCCGTGAAGGTATTGGTCTGCGATTCGTCATGCGTGCGCTCGCAGCTCAGCACCTGGTGGACGAAGCCGAAATCGTGCCGTTCGAGAATGCGGTACCAGAGGTCGAGATCGGCGTGGCGCAGGCTGCAGTCATAGACCTCCGGGCCCATCGCGCGCAGCACGCTTGCGCGGATCATCACGTTCGAGGGCGCACCGAACAGCCACCATTCGCCGATCAGCGTGCGGCGAATCACCTCCGCTCCGGCGACCAGCTCCTTGCCGAGCGAGACGCCAATATTCGTCACCGCAGCGTCGTAAAGGCAGTAGGAGCCGGCCATCCCGGCGCCGGGATGCCGCTCCAGGACCGTGACCATTGCCGCCAGGCAGTTCGGCATCAGCAGATCGTCGGCATGAAGCTCCTTAATGTACTCGGCGTCCGGGGCGACGAGACCTAGCGCGCGGTTCCAGTTCTCTATGATCGGCAGATGCGGTAGGGTCCGGACCGCGCGGATGCGGCCGTCGCGCTTCGCGTACTGCAGGGCAATTTCGAACGTGGCGTCCGTACTGCCGTTGTCGACAATCACGTACTCCCAATTCGCGTAGCTCTGCGACAGCACGCTTTCGACCGCGTCGGCGAGGAATGCTGCACCATTGTAAACGGGCGTAACGATCGCAACCTTGGGCTCATCCCCCGTCCGACGCATTGTCCACCTATCAGAGCCTCGATCGCGCCACGATGCCGCCGATGCCGGACGCGAGATCAGCTCGAACGCGTTGATGCTACGGTGTGCGGTAAAGCGACGCTCACCTTCGTCTTCCGCGCGCGGATCCATTTCTGCAGCGCATCCAGGCGAAAGATGACGACATAACTGCAATCCGCGCACGTCAGCGCCAATACGCGCAGGTACCCAGGCGGACCGAACCAGGAGCGTGCCGCTGAATCTTCGTAGAGCAAGGCGATCGGCTTGCCTTAGCACTCGGCCGCAGGCTCGATACGCGCG
>DATAAP010000214.1:0-1913 GCA_036260035.1 Alphaproteobacteria bacterium
TTCTGCTGCCGCCGTCATCGCCGTTCCACGTGCCGACCTATCTCGTGGCGCTGTTCGGCAAATATGTCTGCTACGCGCTGCTTGCGCTCTCGATCGATTTGATCTGGGGCTATGCCGGCATTCTTTCGCTCGGCCACGGCGCGTTCTTCGCGCTCGGCGGTTACGCGATGGGAATGTACCTGATGCGGCAGATCGGCAGCCGCGGCGTCTACGCCAACCCGGTCCTTCCGGACTTCATGGTGTTCCTGAACTGGCCCGAGCTGCCGCTGTACTGGTACGGCTTCAACCACTTCGCCTATGCGGCGCTGATGATCGTGCTGGCGCCCGGCCTGCTCGCCTTCTTCCGCAACGACATGGGGTTGGGCGGCAACAACGGCATGACCGACTTCAAGGACATACTGGGGTTTTCCGTGCAGTCCGATGCGACGCGCGCGGCACTGTGCTTCGCCTCGGCGCTCGCGCTGGCGATCTTCCTGGTGATCTCGGGCGCCGTCGTCGGCTCGCGCTTCGGCAAGGCGCTGACGGCCGTGCGCGATGCCGAGAGTCGCATGCGCTTCCTGGGCTACCGGGTCGAAGGCTACAAGCTCTTCGTCTTCGTGCTCTCGGCGGCGATGGCGGGCGTCGCGGGCGCGCTGTACGTGCCGCAGGTCGGCATCATCAATCACAGCGAATTCTCGCCCGGCAACTCGATCGAGGCGGTGCTGTGGGTCGCCGTCGGAGGCCGCGGCACGCTGATCGGGCCGGTGATCGGCGCCTTTGCGGTCAATTTCGGCAAGACGTGGCTCACCGGCGCGCTGCCGGAAATCTGGCTGTTCGCGCTGGGTGCGCTGTTCATTGCCGTCACGCTGTTCCTGCCCAGGGGCATCGTCGGGCTGTGGGCCCAGTTGCGCGGCCGCGGCACCGCGCGCAAGGCGAGGGTGCCGGCATGAGCCTGACCGAGCAGAGGAGCACCTCGGCGCTGCTCTATCTCAGCGGCGTCACCGTCTCGTTCGACGGCTTCAAGGCGTTGAACAACCTGTCGCTGCTGGTCGAGCCCGGCGAGATGCGCGCCATCATCGGCCCCAACGGCGCCGGCAAGACCACCATGATGGACGTCGTCACCGGCAAGACCCGGCCCGATGAGGGTGAGGTCGTGTTCGACGGCAAGGCCGACCTCACCAAGCTCGACGAGGCCGACATCGCCACGCTGGGCATCGGCCGCAAGTTCCAGAAGCCTACCGTGTTCGAGAACCACACGGTGCGCGACAACCTCCTGCTGGCGCTGGCCGGCCTGCGCAGCTGGTACAAGCTGCTGCTCGCCGCGCCGACCAAGGCCGAGAATACGCGTCTGGACGAGATCCTGTCGATCATCCGCCTGGAGGGCCAGCAGCACATGCTGGCGGCGCGATTGAGCCACGGCCAGAAGCAGTGGCTGGAAATCGGCATGCTTCTCGCCCAGGACCCCAAGCTTCTGCTGGTCGACGAGCCGGTCGCCGGCATGACCGACGTCGAGACCGAGACCACCGCCCAGGTGCTGCGCGAGATCAACAGGACGCACTCGGTCGTCGTGGTCGAGCACGACATGAGCTTCGTGCGCGCGCTCGGCGTCAAGGTGACGGTGCTGCACGAGGGCTCGATGCTGGCCGAGGGCACGCTCGACCAGGTGAGCGCCGATCCGCGCGTCGTCGAAGTCTATCTCGGGCGCTGACGACGATGCTCTCGGTCCAGAACGTCGACCTCTTCTATGGCGCCGCCCAGGCGCTGCGCTCGGTGTCGCTCACCGCCAACATCGGCCGAGTGACCTGCCTGCTCGGCCGCAACGGCGTCGGCAAGACCAGCCTGTTGCGGGCCATCATCGGCCAGCACCCGGTCGCGCAGGGCCGCATCCGCTGGAACGACCAGGACGTCACCCGTCTCAAGCCCTACGAGCGCGC
>DATAAP010000215.1:0-12874 GCA_036260035.1 Alphaproteobacteria bacterium
GGTGTTTTCGGGACCGGCACCGGTTGGCCCGACATCATCGTTGCGGCGATCATGGCGGCCCTTGGCGTCAGCGGCGCTTGGCAGATCATCCGGCAGGCGCGCCGCGAGCTGGCACGCGCGCCGGCGGTTGCCGCAGCCTAGCCCGCCGGCGCAGGGTCGCCCTGATCGCGCCAAATTTGCTAGCTTGGTTAACCGCCCGTTAAGGGGCCGTGGCGAGCATCCGGGCGCGCCACGCCGCGCTTTTCATTCTTCCGCTTCGGGGGCCCCTCGTGACCAAAGCCGTCAAGCTCGCGCTCTGCGCCTTGCTGGTAGCACTCACAGCGTTGATGCCCGTGCATGCGCAGGAGGCCGATCCGGCGCAGATCCAGACACAGGTCGCCGAGTGGAATCGGCTGCTCGACCGCTTCGGCCGCGAGGTCTCCACCCTGCGGCTGGACGAGGCCTCCGTGCAGCGCCTCACCGAGGGGGCTAACCGCATCAAGGGCGAAGCGGTCACGCTCAAGGACACGGCCGCGGCCCAGGTCGCGGAGACACGCGAGCTGCTCGACTCGATGGGCGAGGTGGCGCAGGGCGCCACCGAATCGCCGGAGGCGGCAGCGCAGCGCAAAGACCTGCAGGAGCGCCTCGCCCGCGCCGAAGGCTGGCAGAAGCAGGCGGAGCTCGCGGTCGCCCGCGCCGACCAGCTCATCGACCGCATGGCCGCGAAGCGCATCGCGCTGTTCGCGCAGACCGTAGTAAAGCGCGGGCCGTCGCCGCTGGTGCCGCAGACCTGGATCGATGCCGGTCGCGAGCTCGGCGGCCTCGCGGGCCTGATCGGCACCTCGCTCGCGGCTTGGACCGAGCGCCTGCTCGACTGGCGCAGCGATGTCGGCCCGGCGATGCTCGTCATCCTCGCGGCGGCCCTGCTGGGGCTCGCGGCTGGATTCGGCGTCCGCGCCTATCTGATGCGCAAGTTCGCGCGGCGCGAGGTCGCGGGGACGATCGCACCGCTCGACGTGCAGCTCGGCGCGGCCGCAACATTCCTCGGCTGGACCAGCCCGCTGCTGCTGGCGCTGCTCGGCGCCTGGGCGGTGTGGCCACCCCCGGAGTTCTTCCCCAACGGCGTGGTGATGGCGATCGTCTACGGCACCGTGGTCGGCATCATCACCCTGCTGCTGTGTCGCTGGGCGGTCGACGCGGTGCTGGCGCCCTCGCGCCCGCAATGGCGCGCGCTGCCGGTGGGTGACGCCGCGGCGGTCGTGCTGGCCGCGCATCTGCGGCTGCTCGTGGTGCTGCTCGGCATCCACATTGCGGTCGACCGCGGCACAGCACCCTTGATGGTCGTCGAAAACTTCACCGCCGTCTGGAATCTGCTGATCACGATCGCCTTCGCGAGTCTGCTGCTTCGCGTGCTCGACCGGCGCCTGTGGGCGTCGCCAGCGGCGCCGGCAGCATCCGCCGCGGATGGGACGGCCGTGGCGCGCAGCGACCTCACCTGGCGCCTGCTGCGCTATGCGGCGATGACCGCGATGTGGGTGTCGCCTCTGATCGCCGCAGTCGGCTACGCCAATCTCGCGGAATACATCTCCGTCGGCGTCATCGAGACCGGCATCGTGGTGTTCGTGGCGGCGGCGGCGAAGCTGTTCGCGCGCGCCCTTGTCGAGGCGGCGTTCGATCCGGCGCACCGGCTCGGCCGGCTCATCGGCCAAGCCTTTACCATCAGCGCGCAGGGGCTGCGGCTGACGCAGTTCTGGCTCGGCTTGACGCTCGACTTCCTGATCGCCGTCGGGTCCGGCCTCGCCCTGCTGATCGTGTGGGGAGCGAGCCGCGACGACATCGTCGTGATCGGCACGCGGCTCGTCGAAGGCGTGCGCATCGGCCCGGTCACCGTGTCGATCACCGACGTGCTGCTGGCTATGCTGGTCTTCACGGTCGTGCTCGGTGTGACGCGCTACATCCAGCGCATCCTCGACCTGCGCGTCTTCCCGGGCACGCAGCTCGACGCCGGCGTGCGCCACAGCCTGCGCACCAGCGTCGGCTATGTCGGCCTCGTCATCGGCATCGGGCTTGCGATCGGCACGCTCGGGCTCAACCTGTCGAGCCTCGCCATCGTCGCCGGCGCGCTGTCGGTCGGTATCGGCTTCGGCCTGCAGAACATCGTCAACAACTTCGTCTCTGGCCTCATCCTGCTGATCGAGCGGCCGATCAAGGCCGGCGACTGGGTCGAGGTCGCCGGCGCGTCGGGCATCGTTAAGCGCATCAACGTGCGCTCGACCGAGCTCGAGACGTTCGACCGCTCGACGGTCCTCATCCCCAACTCGTCGCTCGTCTCCACGGCGGTGGTCAACTGGACGCACAAGGACGTGTCGGGTCGCATCGAGATCCCGGTCAAGGTTTCCGGTGTCAAGGACGCGGCGAGCGTGAAGGCGATCCTGCTCGACTGCGCGAGGGGCCACTCGATGGTGATGAAGGCGCCGGGCCCGAACGCGCTGCTCAAGGATTTCAGCGGCAACAGCTTCGAGTTCGTGCTTCAGGTCGCCGTGCCACGGGCGCTGGAGATGCAGCAGGTCGCGAGCGACCTGCGCTTTGCCATCGACCAGGCGTTCCGGGCCAAGGGCATCGTTCCCGCTAGCTGAGGGTCGAGGGCTATCGCCGCGACAATTGCGCGGGGGTGGCCGGTCGGCTAATGTCCGCCCCGCGTGCGCGCCCGTAGCTCAGTTGGATAGAGCGCTAGCCTCCGGAGCTAGAGGTCGTGAGTTCGAGTCTCGCCGGGCGCGCCAAATTTTTCCCGGCCTTGCGAATGCCCCCGCTCGCGACCCACAGGCCGCGGTGCCGCCTGGCATGCCGTAACAGCCCGCCGAGTCGCCATGTTCCGTGCGTTTGAAAAATTCGTGTCGCCGACGGGGGCTCCGCCCGCAACAGTACCGCCGCAAGGGCTGGTTGCCTTCTACTGGCATTTCGCGCGCCAGGCGAAGGGGCTGTTCATTGCCCTGTTCGCGGCAGGGCTGTGCGTCGCCGTGCTCGACTCCGCAGTGCCGGTCTTCATCGGGCACATCGTCACTCTGGTTTCGACGCACGCACCAGACACACTATGGGCTGCGGCGTGGCCGCAGCTCGTCGGCATGGCCCTCGTGCTGCTGCTGCTGCGGCCGCTGGCGATGCTGACGCAGAACCTGCTGACCCAGAATGCGATCGCCGCCAACGTCACCAACCTGGTGCGCTGGCAGAGCCACTGGCACGTGGTGCGGCAGAACTGGTCCTTCTTCCAGGACGATTTCGCCGGCCGCATCGCCAACCGCGTGATGCAGACGGGCCCGTCGCTGCGCGAGAGCATCGTGCTGTCGATCAACACCGTATGGTACATCGTCGTCTACGGCACCAGCGCGATGGTCCTCCTCAGCTCGGCCGATCCGCGGCTTGCCTCGCCGCTGGCCGTCTGGGCGGTCGCCTACGTGTTCCTGTTGCGGTATTTCGTGCCGCGGCTGCGCGACCGTGCCAAGGACATCTCGGAGATGCGCTCGTGGCTAACGGGCCGCATCGTCGACACTTACACCAACATCCTGACCGTCAAGCTGTTCGCGCGCGCCAAGGACGAGGACGACTATGTGCGCGAAGCGGTCGACGAGCACACGCAGACGTTCCACCGGCAGCTCCGGTTGATCACGCTATTCTCGTTCTGCCTGACCGTGCTCAATGTGACTCTGGTCACCAGCACCGCGGCCATCGCCATCGTGCTGTGGACCAAGGGGCAGATCGACGTGGGCGCCATCGCCATGGCGCTGCCGCTGTCGTGGCAGATCCTCGCCATGGCCGGGTGGGTCGCCTTCAACATCACCGCTATCTTCGAGAACATCGGCACGGTGCAGGAAGGCATCCAGTCGATCGCGCAGCCGCACCGGCTGACCGACCGCGCGGATGCGAAGCCGCTCGTCGTGCCGCGCGGCGAGATCCGCTTCGAGAACGTGCGCTTCGGCTACGGCCGCGACATCGGCGTTATCCAGGACCTGAGCCTCGCGATAAAGCCGGGCGAGCGCGTCGGCCTGATCGGCCATTCGGGTGCCGGCAAGTCGACATTGGTGAACCTGCTGCTGCGCTTCTTCGAACCGGAATCGGGCCGCATTCTGATCGACGGCCAGGACATTGGCGCCGTCACGCAGGAGAGCCTGCGCACGCAGATCGCGGTGGTGACGCAGGACACCTCGCTCCTGCACCGCTCGATCCGCGAGAACATCGGCTACGGCCGTCCCGAAAGCACCGACGAGGAGATCCTCGCCGCGGCGAAGCGCGCGCACGCGCACGACTTCATCGCCGACCTCGTCGACTGGAAGGGGCGAACCGGCTATGACGCGCATGTCGGCGAGCGCGGCGTGAAACTATCGGGCGGGCAGCGGCAGCGCATCGCGATCGCGCGCGTCATCCTCAAGAACGCGCCGATCCTCGTGCTCGACGAGGCGACCTCGGCGCTCGACAGCGAGGTCGAGGCGGCGATCCAGGAGCAGCTCGCCGATCTGATGGAAGGCAAGACGGTGATCGCCATCGCGCACCGCCTGTCGACCATCGCGCGCATGGACAGGCTCGTCGTGCTCGACAAGGGCCGCATCGTCGAGGAGGGCCCGCACGCGAAGCTGCTCGCGGAGGGCGGCGCCTATGCGAAGCTGTGGCAGCGCCAGTCCGGCGGCTTCGTGACGCCGCCCGACCCCGCTCGCGCCGTGATCCCGACCGTTACGCCGTAGTCCGTCCGCCGATTTCACCGCGGCGGCATCTTGAGGAGGGCTCGGCTCCGACCGCACCGCGCACTCGATGCCCTGGTGTTTCGGGCGCTGGGATCAAAATGCCCGGCGCGCGGGCGGAACGTTGCGGGTAGGTGTTGCTGCTCACCGGAATGTTGGCAGATGCTCGTTCCGCGCGCCCGGAGTCACCCGACAGGTGGACGTCGCCCGAAAACCACCGTTCTTCGCATCTTGACCCGGAGCGGACAGCGGAAGGGATCGGAAGAAGGTGTGATTTAGTCGAAACCATAGAGTCGTGCGGGGTTCCGCACGAGTATATCGTTACGTTTGGCGACGTCCGGCACCCATTCAGCGAGCATCTCGAGTAAGCTCGTGTCATCGGGCATAGGAATCGTGATCGCGGTATGCGGCCAATCGCTTCCCCAAACGAGCCGCTCGGGGGCCGATCGGGCTAGGGTCTTCGCAATCAGCGCAACATCCGTGTAGGGCGCTTGCGTTTGCCGCGTAATGCGGTAGCTGCCGGACAGCTTTACCCAACAGCGGCCGCCCTCGAGCAGACGGATCAACGTTCGAAACCCCGGGTCGTCGACGCCCTTTGCGGCCGGCATGTGGCCCATATGATCGAAAACGGTATCGACGGGCAGGGCGCGGACATACTGTTCGAGATCCGCGACCGTTGAAACGTCCGCGAGCACTTGGAGATGCCATCCGAGCCTTGCAATCCGACCGGCGAGCCGCGCGGCGCGATCGAGATCGCTGCGATCGCCGCGAATGAGATTGGCACGGATGCCCCGCACGCCGATGCGGTGCATCGCGTCGAGCTCGTAATCCGCGACGGTCTCCGGCAAAACCACGATCCCCCGCATTTCTGCCTTCGTCGACTTCATCGCATCGAGAAGTCGACGATTGTCCGTGCCATAGACGCTCGGCTGCACGAGAACGGCGCGATCGAATCCAAGCACGCGGAGCATGTTTTCGTACGACGGCAAGAGCGCGTCCGGTGGCGTGTACTGGCG
The DNA here is from genome assembly GCA_036260035.1 of Alphaproteobacteria bacterium. Lineage (GTDB taxonomy): Bacteria > Pseudomonadota > Alphaproteobacteria > CACIAM-22H2 > CACIAM-22H2 > DATAAP01. The sequence goes on from DATAAP010000215.1 coordinate 5,726, forward strand.
GTCGGCGGAATAGGGATAGAGCGAGGCCGGGCCGAGGATATGGGCGTGCGCATCGCAGGCGCCGTGAGGCAAACGAAAGCTCGGCGGCCGCAGCGTCGGGTCTGCGTTGGAACACGATTCTAGCATCACAGCCGCGCCTCTCTTCTGCTGCGCCGGGGCTGATTGAACGCGCCGTTATGCGCAGCCAGGCCGCCGGTGGCCGTCAGAGCTCGCGATCGGGCCGGCCAGCCGATACGTGTCTTCGACCAGGCGCAGGGTTTGAAGGTTGTCGCGGGGATCCGTCTCGAACGGTGCGTCGAGGAGCAGGCACTCGATAAAGTGCCGGATGCAGTCATCAAAGCTCGCCTGATAGCATGCGGCAAGATCGAAGGCCTCCATTGTCGCGTCCTTTCCGATGAGAGAAAGGCGCTTGTCCTCGAAGAGGATCGTGGCGCGCGTGCCTGTGAGCTCAAGTCTCTCGACTGCACGCGGCGGATAGCCGGGCGCCGCCATGTCGCCATCGACAAGAACCGGAACGCCGTCCGCGCTCGACATCATGATGGTTGCGCGGTCTTCGCCCTTGATTACCGGGCATGTGCGGCCGATGCGCGCCGCGAGGACCTGCAGCGGACCGACCAGCCAGCGCACGACATCTATGTGGTGAATCAGCGACTCGGTGACCGCAAGTCGCGGCACGTCGCGCATGAAGGGTTGCCGCTCGAGCGCCGGAAACCTGCCATCCGCGCCAGCGATGAGTCCGGAGCCCCGCACGGTCATCGCAGCCGATCTGAGCGAGCCGACCCGCCTCTCGTCGATCCACTGCCTGGTGCGCCTGTAAAAGGGCCGGAAGCGCCAGTTCTCGTGCACCATGAGGCGGCACTTTCCGTCGACCTCGGCGATCAGGCGCTCCGCCTCCTCGTATGTCGGAACCAGGGGCTTCTGGCAAAGCGCCGGCACGCCCCGCGCGGCGGCGAGCCGGACCTGTTCGGCGTGCCTTTCGCGCGGCGAGGCGATATCCAGCGCATCGAGCGCCTCATGCGCGAGCATGTCCTCGGCGCTGGCATACACGGCCGCGATCCCGAACTCGCGCGCCCGTGCCTCCGCGCGCGTGCGGTCGGGATCGCATATCGCGACGACCCGGGCCGAGCCGAGGCGCGACCACGCGATCAGGTGATAGTGGCTGATCATCCCGGCCCCGATCAGACCGACGCGCATAGGCACAGGTGGTGTCATCATCGCTCCGGCGCTAGGAGTCCGCCGGTCCGGTTAGACGAGGGCACGCGACAGGGCGGATTTGAGCTTCGCCACCGCGGCCCCCGGAGCCGTCAACACCGGACAATCCATGACGGCCGAAACGGCGGCGTCGGCCCGTGCGGTGGAGAAATGGGCGAGCAGTATGGCGTCGCAATACCGGAAGCGCGGCGCCGCCTCCGCGATCAGGGCATCATGCTTAGCGCCGTCACCAGCGCGCAAGGCGGCCATAGCGCCCGGCACGCAATAGCTCTCGATCGTCGCATCGGCCTGACGCTGCCGCGCCATCTCGCGGAACTCGTCCTCCATCGACGCGACGCTCGGTGCGAACGTCGCGAGCATCCCGACCCGGCGGCCCACCGCCAGCGCCTCCGCGAACATCGCCTCGTTTGGCTTGAGCACCGGGACCTTCGCCGCTGCGGCCGCTGCGTCGATTGCCTCTCCGAACGCCGAGCAGGTGAACAGGACCCCTTGCGCGCCGCTCTCGATGGCATACCGGGCAAGCGAGCCGATTCGCGAGAACATGGCCGGCGTGAGCTCGGCGTCCTTCTCGCGATCGCGACTCAGCGAGTCATCGAGAATGTTCGCGAGCTCAGCTTCGGGCCAGCTCCGCCGGAACGCATCATGGATCGGCTGCATCGCGACGACGACGGCATGAATAAGTGCCACCCGCACGCCAAGGCTCCCCTCTCAGGTGTTATCTTCGATGCCCAAGCGATCGAGGATGTCGTTGAACTCGCGATTCCACCGGCGCTTATGCGCGCGATGGATGTCTAATGCCGTCTGCGCGTCGCCGCGCCGGATCGCCTCGACGACGGCAGCGTGATTGACATTCGAATAGACGGGCTTCTCGCGCACAGGCGTCGTCAGCAACCGGAATCGGTGTGCCTTGTCGAGGAAGATCCGCGCGACCTCGATGAGGTGGCGATTGCCGCACAGCTCGACGAGAAGCCGATGGAAGTTGTAGTCCGCTTCGGCCCACGCATTCATGTCGTCGCCTTCGAGCGCCTTGTCCATGTCGGCGATGGCCTGTTCGAGCAGCGCCATCTCGGCCGGCGTCGGGCGCCGCTGCGCAAGTCGCTCCGCGGCGGCCGCCTCCAGCCACGCGAGAACTTCGCTGATCTCGCGGATGTCGCGCGCGACGAGCGGTTTGACGCGCATGCCGCGGCGCGGGATCACCTCGACGAAGCCTTCGTGCTCAAGGCGAATCAACGCCTCGCGAACGGGCGTTCGGCTCATGCCGAGCTGCAGGGCCAGCTCTTCCTCGAGCGCCTGGTACCCCGGCGGGAGTTCGTTGCGGATGATGCGCTGCTTGAGAGCAGTGTAAGCCTCCTCGACCATCGACCGCCTTTCGCGACCAGCAACCGCTGCTCCGTCCCTTGCCTCTAGTGCCATGGTCGATTCCGCTCCCGAGCCAGCTAAGTAGTCAGTTCGCACCGAGTACACAACGTATACACAATTGCGGCCTTCTTCTCAGCTGAGGCATATGACGCAGCAATTATCGGAACTGCAAGGCAACTGGCAAGACAAAAAGTGGCTACCGAGCTTGAGGGGGTGTTGCAAACCGCACGATTTACGTATACGACAGCCTTAATCAGTGGACGAGCAGATTATCGTCGGGAGGAACCATATGGCGTTGCGTAACATCATCCCGGTTGCCGCATTTGTGCTCTTGGCGGGTGCCGGTGCCCATGCGGAGACGGTGAAGTTCACCTTCGCCACGACGAACGGCGTCCGCGATTTCAGTTCCCAGGCAGCCGTCCGCTGGCAGAAGGCGATGCGCGAGGCATCGAGAGGTGCCCTCGACATGACCTTCATCCCGGGAGGCGCGCTTGGCGGGGATAACCAGCTTCTTCAGCAGCTCTCGAATAACGAGATCCAGATTCACGTTGCCGGTCCGGTCGTGGTGCATAACCTCGTTAAGCAGTACCAGTGCATGGAGGCCGAGTTCGTCTACAACGACGAAGCGCACGGGCTGCGCGTGTGGAACGGGCCGCTCGGCAAGGAGGTCAGTTATGCGCTCGAGAAGGACTACAACATCACGCTTCTCGCTGTGGGTGCCCGCGGCGCGCGGCATCTCACTGCCAACAAGCCCATCGAGAAGCCCGAGGACCTTAAGGGCGTGAAGGTTCGTGTCACCAACAAGCTGCGAGAGGACATCTTCAAGGCTTATGGCGCGCTTCCCGGCGTCCTGCCCGTCTCTGAGCTCTATGGCGGATTGCAGCAGGGCGTGTTCGATGCGCAGGAGAATCCGATCTCGACGATCTGGGGCAACAAGTTCTACGAGGTCCAGAAGTTCATCAGCCTGACGGGGCATGTGCAGAGCTACTTCGTCTTTGCGGGCAACAAGAAGTTCGTCGACTCGCTGAAACCGGAACACAGGAATATCTTCGACGCGACGCTGGCCGATGCCGTTACGTGGATGAACAAGGCCGTCGCCGAGGAAGAGGACGATCTTCTGCGCAAGATCGAGAAGACCGGGCGGAGCCGGGTCGTGAAGCCTGATGTCGCCGCGTTCCAGAAGATTGCTGAGCCGATCGTGCGCCAGTACGCGGCCGAGCGCTGCAAGCCCGGCCTGCTCGACGAAATCGCCAAGCACGCGAACTAGCCCGGGGTGCGGCCGGGACGGCTAAGCCGCGCTGGCGCGCTTTGGCGGGGAGATCTCTTTGCCCGCACTGACGGACAATCATCTGCTGCGGAGTCTGCGGCGAACCCTTGACATCATTCTCGTCGGCGGCTTCGCCGTGATGTCCGTGGCTACGCTCGGTCAGGTTCTGTTCCGGTACTTTCTCCACTTTCCGGCGACTTGGACCGAGGAGCTGGCCCGCGCCACGTTCGTCATGATCACCTACTTCGCCATGGCGGTCGCCGTCCGCGACAAGGATCACATCGTCGTCGACTTCCTGCTGGTGAAGCTCCCGCCGCGCGCTCGTGCCCTCCTGCTCATCACCTTCGACGTAGTCATCGTCGCCTTCCTCGCGCTAGTGGCGCGCGGCGCCCTGCTGATGGCCGAGCGCATGTGGACCGCCGAACTGACGATGCTCGACGGGGTCACGCAAGGGCATCTCTATCTAGGCGAGCTGATCGCCATTCTGCTGATGATGCTCTACGCCGCTCTCGACATCGCCGTCCAGGTGCGCGCGCTGCGCGGCGGCCCCGTTGCCACGCTTCCGGCCGCTGGCGCCTCCCTCGATAGGGACCTGCGATGATCATCTATGGCTGCCTCGTCATCGGCCTCATCGCGCTCATCATGATCGGTATGCCTGTCGGGTTCGGGGCGGGCCTGATCTCCGCGATCGGCGGCGCCTTGATCTTCGACGGCATCGCCGACCCGCGCGTTGCCGCCATGCTCGCCCGCGTCAGCCTCGACAAGATCGACAACTTCCTCCTGCTGTCGATCCCCTTCTTCCTGCTCGCCGGCCGCCTGATGAATACCGGAGGCATCACCGAGCGCCTGTTCGGGTTCGTCAGCGTCGTCGTCCGGCCGCTCAAGGGCGGCGTCGCTCATGCCAACGTCTTGGCAAGCATGCTGTTTGCTGGCATGTCCGGCTCGGCCACGGCCGATGCGGCCGGCCTGGGCGCCATCGAAATGAAGGCTATGACCAGCCAGGGCTATAAAAAAGAGTTCAGCGCGGGCGTCACGGCCGCATCGTCGCTGCTCGGCCCGATCATTCCGCCCAGTATCGCGCTTGTTGCCTATGCGGTGCAGGCGGAACAATCCGTGGCACAGCTTTTCATCGCGGCCATCGTACCCGGCTTTCTGATGGCCGCGGCGGACATGGCCTATGTCAGCTACAAGGCGCACAAACACAACTTTCCGAGCGGTCCCTTCGCTGGGCTAAGGGAGATCTGGGCGAGCTTCAGGCGCGCGGCACTTGCCATAGCGACGCCCGGCATCATCATGGGCGGCATCTATTTCGGCATCTTCACGCCGACCGAGGCGGCGGCGGTTGCAGCACTCTACGCCGTGATACTGGGGCTGTTCATCTATCGCGAGTTCAATCTCAGGGACCTGGCGCGCGAGATCCGCGGCACAATGATCGACACCGGCGTGATCATGCTGATCATCGCGTTCACGTCGGCGTTCGGCGACATCATGATCCGCGCGCAGATTCCTATGGAGCTCGCGGCGATGTTGACGGAGCTGACCAGCGATCCCACCGTCCTGCTGCTGTTAATGGTGGTGTTCTGGCTCGTAGTCGGGTGCTTCATGGCGCAGACGCCCGCGATCCTCATCTTGACGCCGATCCTCCTGCCTATCGCCGAGCAGTACGAGATCGACCCGATCTTCTTCGGCATCATCATGACGATGACGCTGACGCTCGGCCTGCTGACTCCGCCTGTCGGTATGGTCCTCTATGTCCTGGTTCGCGTGACCGGTATTCCGTTCGAGCGGCTAGCCGTCATTTCGCTGCCGTATGTCTTCTTGACGACAGCGTTGATCCTTCTCCTGGTCCTGTTCCCGGGCCTGGTCCTGTTCCCGGTCCGTCTTCTGTTTTGACGGCCGTGGATCCCGTCTCTTCGGCAACAATGCGGATTCCATGAAGATTCTCGTGCTTCCCGGCGACGGCATCGGCGAGGAAATCACCGAAGCCACGATGGCGGTGCTCAACCTGGCGAATCGCCGCTTCGGCCTAGGCCTCTCTTTTGAATACGACGATATCGGATTCAAGGCCCTAAAGGCCTCGGGCAGCACATGTCCCGACGCAGTGCTGGACCGGGCGCGCAAGGCCGACGGGATCATTCTCGGGCCGATTTCGCACTTGGACTATCCCGCGCGCGACAAAGGAGGCGTCAACGTCTCGGCGGCGTTCCGTGTGAAGCTGGACCTTTACGCCAATGTCCGACCCGCACGCACGAGGCCGGGTCTGGGTCGCGCGCGCGGCGAAATGGACCTGGTCATCATGCGTGAGTGCACCGAAGGCTTCTACCCCGACCGGAACATGTTCGCCGGGACGGGCGAGTTCATGCCGACGCCTGACGTAGCGCTGTCGGTGCGCAAGATCACGGCATTCGCATGCGAGCGCATCGCGCGCCGGTCCTTCGAGCTCGCGCGCCGCCGCCGCTGCAAGGTGACCGCCGTGCACAAGGCCAACAACTTCATCCTGAGCGACGGGCTGTTCTTGCAGCAGGTGCGCAAGGTGGCAGCGGAGTTCCCCGACGTCGCGCTGGATGAGACGATCGTCGACGCCACCGCGGCACTCCTGGTGCGCGATCCCGCACGTTTCGACGTGATCTGTACCACTAACTTTTATGCCGACATTCTCTCCGATTTGGCCTCGGAGCTGTCCGGAAGCCTTGGCCTCGCCGGCTCAATCAATGCAGGCGACACGTTGTGCGCCGCGCAGGCGCAGCATGGCTCCGCTCCCGACATCGCCGGCCAGGACAAGGCCAATCCGACCTCGCTGATCCTTTCCGCGGCGATGTTGCTGGAATGGCTCGGCGAGCGCCGCAATCTCCCGCAGCTCTTGGAGGCCGCCAGAGCCATCAACGTCGCGATCGACCGTGTCCTCGGCAACCCGAAGACGCGCACGGCGGATCTCGGCGGAACGCTCGGCACACGCGCATTCGGTTTGGCGGTGGCGGAGTCCCTCGGAGCCTAGGTCTGGACCCATGTTCAAGAGTGCGCGGAGCGATCAAGACGCTGACCGCCGAAGAGCTGGTCGTGCCGATGCCAAACCGCGGCGCGCGTGTGGCCGAGCTGCCGCGCGAGTTCGGGCTGGAGCTGGTCGAGGTGCGCACCACGCTCGAGGGGCTGAACGCGCGGCTCGCCGCGCGCCGACACGATCCGGCGGTGATCGCGAAGCTGCGCGACGTGCTGAAGCGCGGCACCAGAGCGGCGCGCGCCGGGCCCGGCGCGCGTTCGAACGGTAGACAGCGCCCAGGGCGGCCTCGCAGCAGCCGCAGCTAAGCCGCACC
>DATAAP010000216.1:0-9064 GCA_036260035.1 Alphaproteobacteria bacterium
GGGCGGTGATCATTGACGGGGCGGAGATCGGCGCCGACGCCTTCGTCGCAGCGCTTGCCTTCGTGAAGGCGAATTTCAAGGTGCCGCCGCGCAGCCTGGTCGCTGGCATTCCCGGCAAGGTCATCCGCGAGCTGACGCAGCAGGAGATCGACTGGAAAATCCAGGGTACCCGCGAGTACCAGGATCTCGCCAAGCGCTCGCTGTTGACCATGCGCGAGGTGAAGCCTCTGGCGGCACCCGAGCCGGACCGCAAGCGCCTTGAGCTCTCGGTGACGCCTCCGCTCTACATGGTCAAGGGCAGCTGACCGTCCCGGGCGCGAACAACGCATCGATCTTGAAGGGGCTCGGGATTACGCGCTGTTCCACCGCGAACTGGACGATCGCTTCGAGCACCTTGCGGTTCGATGCGATGCCCAGCGGGAACGGATCTCCGACGACCTCCGCGAGTGCGCGTGCCGATTTTGCGGCGGGCGAGTCATCCCCGCCGCTCTCAAAGCGCTTCATATAGACGGTCTTTGCCGCGGCCAAGGCCGCGGTCAGCCGCTCGGCTAGGTCCGGCATTTCGTCCAGCAGCGCGGTCTTGATCACGACCCCGTGGTTGATCGGATAGATGCCGGTCTTGCGGAACCACGCGTAGCCTGCGGCGCGCGCGTCCGGAATCAGCGGCTGGACTTGCGGTGAATCGGAGCGGACATCGCCGATCGCCGCATCGCAGGTAGCTGAGAGCAAAAGCTCCGTCGCCGTTTTACCGCGCCAGCGGTAGTGCACGTTGCTCGGCACCTGATACGTGGCGACATGCTCCTCGTCAGTGGCAGCCCAGATGACGCGGTCGAGATCGACGCCGTACTCGTGCTGCAGGATGCCGCGCATCCACAGCCCGGTTGTGACGGTATAGCCGCGATTGACCGCGACTGTGCGGCCTTCGAGATCCTTCGGCGTGCGGACCGCTCCGCCGTTCCGGCGGAATGCGGCCCAGTGATGGAAATTGCGCGTAAGGAAGACGGGGAGGGCGACGATCGGCGCACCCACCGCTTTCGCGCAGAGATAGGTGGTGAACGCCATCTCGCAGACGTCGAACTCGAGACCGCGCACCATGCGCCGCATCGCGGCGGTGATCGGCTCCACCTGTGCGAAGTCGAGCGCGATGCCGTCAGGCCGCACGGTGCCCTCATGCAGGGCCTGCGTCAGCCCGTACTTGCCGATCGCAATGCTCAGTCGCCGCACGGCGCTGCCTTGCGCAGGGGCGCCGTCACGGCGGGATCGATCCGGTCGAGCGTCTCGCGCCACGCGCTCTCCGCTGTGGCTTTCAAGGTCGGATTTGCGGTGACCTGGTCCGCGACCCAATCCTGGCGCGCGGCGACCGCGGATGCCATCAGCGGCGTCAACCCGATCTCGGCGACGGTATCGGCGGCCTCGCGCATTTCCGCGGCACGGCGGCGACCGTGCTGGATGATGCGCCCGATCAGATAGCCTGCCTGCTTCTCCCAACCGATTGGATAGCTCTTCTCAAGCGAAGCGATGACGTTGTCCTCGACGCCGTAATGCCGCGCCGCCAGCAGGCATTCGACGGCGAGCGCTTCGAGCCCCTTGATCATGATGCTGCGGCACATCTTGATCGCCGAGGCGCGCCCGATTTCTACCGCGGCGACTTCGAGCGTCATGCCGGCCGGGTCGAGCAGCGCCTTGAGCGCGGCGGCACGCCGGCCACCAAGCAACATCGGTACTCTCAGCCCTTGGGGCGCTATCGGCCCCATTACCGCCGTTTCCACGTAATGCGCCCCGCTGCGCTCGACCGTCGCGGCGCTAGCGCGTTTGGTCTCGGGCGACACGGAGTTGAGGTCGAGGAAGAACTGGCCCGCGCGCAGGAAAGCTGCCGCTGCCTCCGCAACACTGCGCGACGACGCCGCGGTGACCGCGGAAATGACAATCGTTGCGCCGGCGGCGGCTTCGGCGGCCGAGCCGCAGGCCTCGACCTTCATCGCCTGCGCCTTGTCGCGCATCGCTGCCCCGCGCGTGGCATCATCCATCAGAATGTCGTAGGCGCTGACGTCGTGCCGACCGGTGGCGATGAGGCCGGCGGCAAGCGTGGTGCCGACCTCGCCGAAACCGATCAGCGCGATTCGCCGCGGATCGAGCCCGGTCATGGTGCGCCCTTCCGCAGCAGGGAGGGGTCGAGCAGGGTGGTGTCCTGGCCGCGCACGGGATCGGCGATCGCCTCCTCCAAGCTGTGCGCCCACTTCCATTCCTCAGGTGGTCTCACATGGCCGTCACTGCCGACCTGGTCGACACCCCAGTAGATCTCGAGCCGGTGCCCGTCGGGATCGCGGAACTCGACCGCGATCTGGCAGCCGGCGCGGCGCCGCCCTTCGAAATCGATGACGGCGCCGTGTCTGCGCAGATGGTCGCGCGCTCGCAGCACCTCGTCGAGTGTCGCGACCTCAAAGGCGAGGTGGTGCATGTCGGCGCGCTCCGGCCGAGGCTTCGCGCCGCCGACCAGCGCCACACCGTGGTGGTCGGCGTTGCAGCGCATGAACACCATGCCGCCCGGCACCATGTCCGGCGGATAGACGTCGGAGACGGAGAAGCCCAGCACCTGTGTGTAGAAGGCGACGGAGCGTTCCAGGTCGCAGACATTGAGCACCACGTGCCCGAGCTTGCCAATGCGGAACGGTAGGCCGTGCGGCCGCTGTTTGCGCTTGAAGGCCTCAAGATCGAAAGCCATGGCGCTTCTCCTAGCGGTCCGCGTCTTCGGGCTTGTCGACATAGACGAGGCCGAGCTCCTTCAGCTTCGCCCGCATGCCGTAGAGATCGAGCCCCAGCTCACCCGCGGCCAGCCGCGCGCGCGTGCCGGCTTCCTTCTTTTCGCGATCGCGGCCGAGGGCGAGTACGTTTTCGGCCTGCGCGAGCGGCACGACGACCACGCCGTCGTCATCGGCGACGATGACGTCGCCCGGCTTTACCTGCACGCCCGCACAGATGACCGGTACGTTGACGCTGCCTAAGGTCGCCTTCACCGTGCCCCGCGCGGAGATCGCGCGCGACCAGACGGGGAATTTCATTTCGGTCAGGGCGGCAACGTCGCGGCATCCGGCATCGATGATCAGGCCGCGTACGCCACGGACCTGCACGGAAGTCGCGATCAGCTCGCCGAACATGCCATCCGTGTTGTCGGCTGTGACGCCGACAACCAGCACGTCGCCGCGCTGGCACTGCTCGACGGCAACATGAATCATCCAGTTGTCGCCTGGCTGCGCGAGCACCGTGACGGCGCTGCCGGCGATCCGGGCGCCCGCATAGATCGGTCGCATATAGGGCTTCATCAGGCCAGCGCGGCCCATTGCCTCATGCACGGTCGACACGCCCAGCGCCGCGAGCCCGTCTGCGACATCCTGGCGCACGCGCGGAATGGATCGGACGACGACAGACTTCATATCAACTCCTCCGTGACCATCGGAAAGATGCGCTGGTAGGCCTCTCCATAGACCATCTTCTTCGACGAGTTTCGCGCACCCTGCATGCCGCGCTGCAGCGCCACGCGCGTGTAGTACTCCCACAGATGTTCCTGCGCGACCATCGTCTCGAACGCCCTGCGCTTGAGGTCCCACACCTCGGTGATGTTGAGGATCACCTGGGGCTTCCAGTTGCACTGCTCGGGCTGGTGCGGCTCGAACAGGAAGACAGGCGGGGCGCCGATCACGCGTTGCTCAGGCTTGTGGCCGTGCGCCTGCGCGATGATGCGCGCCTCCTGCGCCAGGCGCGTCGCCTCGGGGTGGTCGAAGTTGTAGGGGTCCTTGAGCGAGTGGGTGAGGACGAATTCCGGTTTGAGCTCGCGATAGAGGTCGACCAGCCGATAGAGCATCGCATCGCTCGGGCGCAGCGGATAGTCGCCCCCGTCGAGGAATTCGACCTCTCCGCCCAGGATCTCCGCTGCCTTCTCGGACTCCTCGCGCCGCGTTTGCTTGACGCGTGCGAGAGTCATGCCTTTCTCGTGCCACAGTTTGGCGCTCTCGCCGCGCTCGCCATAGGCGAGGCAGACGATCTTCACCCGCCATCCGCGTTTGGCATAGAGCGCGATGGCGCCGCCCGCGCGCCAGACGAAATCTGCCGAATGCGCGCTGACCACCAGTGCTGCCTGATCCGCCACAAGCGTCCTCCCTGACTTGCCAAGGGCGAGCATAGCCGCGCATGCATCGCGTGATATTCACGAGGTATATAAATACATATATCAAATGTGATATATGAGGGTTCGATGACGAACGGTGGCAGGCCGGGATTCCACGGACAGGCGCTGCGTCTGCGCCACTTCCGCGTGGTGGGCGCGATCGCGGAGCACGGCAGCCTGCTCAAGGCGGCGCGTGCGCTCGGCACCAGCCAGCCGGCCGTTACCAAGGTGCTGCGCGAGGTCGAGGAGGCGGTAGGCGTGCCGATCTTCGACCGGCTGCCGCGCGGCGTGATGGCGAACGACTACGGCCGGGCCTTCATCGCACGGGTGCGGCGAATCCTCGGCGAGATCGACCGCGTCGGCGACGATCTTGCGCGTGTCGCCGACGGGCAGGCCGGAACGATCGTCGTGGGTGCCTTGCCGTCGGCGGCATCGGGCCTGATGCCAGGCTCGCTGGCGCGGTTCCGGCGCGCACATCCGGCGATAGTCGTGCGCGTGGTGCACGGGCGGTCCGATCAACTCCTGCCGCAGCTCGAAGCAGGCAGTCTCGACGTCGTGGTCGGGCGGCTCTATGAGCCGCAGGCGCCTGACGATTTCCGCCGCGAGGTGCTTTATGACGAGCCGATCTCCATCCTTTGCCGCGCCGGTCATCCGATCCTGAAGCGTGGGGCCGTGACGCCGGCCGAGATCGCCACATTCGACCTGCTGCTGCCATCCCTTGAGCAGCGCGTCGGCCAGGATGTCGAGCGGGCGGTCGCAGCACTCGGTTTTGAACCTGCCCGGCCGCCGCTGCGGTCCACTTCATTGTCGTTCATTCGTGAGATGCTGCTCGGCAGCGACTCGCTGGCCGTGCTGTCGCGCATGATGTTGGCCGGCGACCTTCTGCGCAAAACGGTGCGGATCGTGCCTACGGCGATTCAGACACCTAGCCGCCCCGCCGGACTGATCACCTTGCGCCACCGCCGCCGCTCGCCTGGCCTGGACGCGCTTGCGAAGACACTGCGCCTTTATATCCGTGAACTGCGCGCGGCAGGCCATCTGAGCTGAGGAGGAACAAGCGCCGCCGCCAGCGCTTAAACAAGTTGGTTCCTGCAATGAGGCCAGCTTGGCAGGTGAAGAGTCCGCTGTCGGCACGGGACGCAATGCTATCGCGAGCGCCCGGATCAATCCGGCGCTGCGGCGTTCCTATGATCTGCGCGGCGTCTTCGGCAAGACCCTGACCGTTGACGATGCTTATGGCGTCGGCTGCGCGTTCGCGGCGCTCGCGCATGATTCCAGCCTAAGCCGCATCGCGGTGTCACGCGACGGGCGCCTCAGCTCGCCGGCTCTTGAAGCGGCACTCGTCGATGGCCTGCGCCGCGGTGGGATGCACGTATTTCGATTGCCGCTCGGGCCGACGCCGTTGCTGTCCTTCACGATCCACCGGCTTGGGCTCGACGGCGGCATTATGGTGACCGGCTCCCACAATCCGCCGGACCAGAACGGATTCAAGCTTCTTCTCGACGGTACCGAGCCGGTTTTCGGCTCCGCCCTCGACATGCTGTGGGGGATCGAGCCGGTGGAACGCAGCGGCGGCAGGGTCGAAGACACGGATATCAGCAGCGAATATCTTTCGGCGCTCGCTGCCGAAGTCATGGCGGTCACGCCGGTAACGATCACGTGGGACAGTGGCAACGGCGCCACCGGCGGGATCGTCGAGCGGCTGGAGCACCGGATTCCCGGCAAGCATTTCAAGCTGTACACCGAGATCGACGGTCGTTTTCCCAACCATCATCCCGATCCCGCGGTGGCTAAGAACCTCTCAGACCTTGCCGCGACGGTGGTGCACTCAGGATCCGATCTCGGCATCGCCTTCGACGGCGACGGCGACAGGATCGGAGTCGTCGATTCGGCGGGCGAGATCGTCTGGCCCGACCAACTTCTGCTGCTGCTGGCTCGCGACGTGCTGCGCGAGCGGCCCGGCAGCACCGTCGTAGCGGACGTGAAATCGAGCGGCGTGCTGTTCGACGGCATTGCCGCCGCCGGCGGACGCGCGCTGATGGGCCCGTCCGGCTATGTGCTGGTGCGCGAGCGGATGCTGCAGGCCGCCGCCCCCATCGCGGGCGAGATGAGCGGCCATATCTTCTTTGGCGACCGCTGGCATCATGCCGATGACGGGCTGTACGTCGCCATGCGCACTATCCGCGCGCTCGCGCATGCCCGCATGAGCCTCGAGGAATTCCGCGAAAGCCTGCCGCCCGTCTTCGCCACCCCGGAGATCCGGCTGCCGTGTCCCGATGACAGGAAAGCCGAGGTCATCGAGCATATCGCACAGCGGCTCGGGGGCGCCAAGGTGGATCGCACCGACGGCTTGCGGGTGACGGAGGAGGGCGGCTGGTGGCTGCTGCGCGCCTCCGGCACCGAAGCGAAGCTCACGGCGCGCTGCGAGGCGCAGGATGCCGCCTCCCTCAAGCAGTTGAAGTCGAGCCTTGGCGCCGCGTTGCGCGAGGCGGGCCTTCCGGCGGACGAGTTTCTCTAAGGTCTACGCAGGAATCGGCTCTGCGATCGCTGTCGGCTTCGGCCGCAGCAGCTGCATCGCGGCGCGGTAGCCGTCCAGGGTTCCGACATCGACATAGGACGTGCCGGCCCGGACGCCGATCGCCGCACCGCCCTGCGCCAGCCAGGCATTGACCAGCGTGCCGACATATTCATCGGGCTGCGCCCGCGACCGCCAGAAGGCATGCAGCTCGTGGAACACCATGCCGGGCATCTTGAAGGCGCCCCAGATCCAGTGCGTGCGGGCATCCGGCGACTTTACCTGGATTTCGCAGACATTTCCGTCCGGGTCGGTCACCACCGCGTCGAAGAACTGAGGACGCTCGACCGGAAACAGCAGGAAGGAGAGCCGGTCGTCCGGCAGCGCACACAGCGCGTCCTCTGGAAACCAGATCGTGTCCGGCAGACCGACGATGACCGGCTCGTCCTTGGGAATGACGGGGTGCGCGCGGAAAACGGCGTCGCAGAGGCCCGTGGCGCGCGGCTGGACGACGTAAGCGATGTCAGCCCGGCCAACGCGGCCGCCGTAATACTCCATGATGTCGGACTTGCCGGGCGAGATGACGAAGCAGATCTTCGAGGCGCCGCCGGCTGTCATGCGATCGACAAGGTATTCGCTCACCGCCTTCGGGCGCTCGATCTTCTCTTCCGAACGGCCGCCGACTGGGAGCAACTCCTTGGAAAAGGCGAGAGGCTGGATTCGCGTCCCGTTCCCGGCCGCCGGGATAACTCCCCACATCCGCAAACCTCCCGCGATCGTCACTAGCGTTCTCAAGGTCCGAACCGCTGCCGCATCGATTCGTTCCTTAGTTCGCGAGCTTGGCAGACTGCGCGCATATGCGCCTTGCGTCTCGTGCGCGGTCGGCATGCGGCCGTGCGTAAGAGCTGATAAGGTTACGACAACGCCCTCAGACTGCCGGACAGTGCCGCGTCGCGCGCAAATTCTCCGTTAGGGCGCGCGCGGTATGTTCACTGGCCAAGCTTGGGGCGAAACGGGGAACCATGCCGCTGCCGGGCGTGCTCGTGTTCGCGCTGGCGATCGGCTGAGGAAGAGGCGCGCGCCCTGTTCAAAGAGATCATGCGGTCGCTCGAGCGTTCACCGAAACATGTCCGCGAGATGAAAGCGGAATGCGCCCTGTCAGGGCGGCACGCGGGAAGCTGACCCTAGGGCGCGCCGGTCCGGCCCGGCGCCCTGCGCAGCCAGCGCAGCACGGTGCCGAAGAGGCGCGCGGCCGCGCGGAGAAGCTTCGGCAGCAGCCAGATAGTCAAGGCGACGATGATCGCAAGCGCGATTAGGAAGACGAGCGGGTGGAACAGCGCCGCCACCACCGCGACCACGGCAGCGATGTCCTCCAACAGCGAGACCGTCCAGGTCGAGAACGGCTCCGGCGAAAGGTTGACCATCGTGCGCGTGCTGGCCTTGCTGAGATGGCTGCCCAGGGCCAGGGTGCCGCCGAGCAGACCGGCGGCGATGGCCCATTCAGGGTCGACCTGGCCGAAGGCGGCGGCGGCGAGCACCGCGCCGGCGGGCACGCGGATGAAGCTATGCAGCGCGTCCCAGGCATGGTCGACGCCGGGCACCTTGTCGGCGATGAACTCGATGACATACAGCGCGCCGGCGATGCCGAGGACGAGCGGCGAAGAGAGCGGCTGCAGCTCGGGCGGCAGCGCGATCCATCCGGCAGCGTTCATGAGCCCGAGCGTCAGCACCACGGCATAGAGATTGATGCCGCTCGCCCAGGCGGCGCCGAGCCCTAGCGCACTGGCGGTGAGAAGGTCCATGATCCTGCCCGCGATAACGGCCAAGACGGCCGATTTCATTCTAACGTGGGGGCCAGGGTGGATGGGTCAGCCGGACCAGGTTCCGGTCCGGGCGAGCTGCGGCGCGTATTCGAGTCCCGACCAGCGCAGCGGCAGGGCATTGCGGATGAAGCGCCCGCCCTCGATGCGCAGCCGCAACAGGCGCTCGGCGCCGGCGAAGGATGCGACCTCCGGTCCGTCCCACACGATCTCGCCGGTTCCGGTGAGCGTCAGCAGATCGCCGCTCTCGAAATCGATGAAGAGCAGGCCGGCGCGGGGATAGGCGGCGATGTTGCCGAGTGTGTTGAAGAAGAAGTTGCCGCGGAAATCGGGCACGGTCAGGACCGTGCCAGTATCCGACCGTTCCACGCGCACGAAACCAGGCTTGCCGCCGCGGTGCGAGACGTCGGCGCCATGCGCCGCATCGCTGCCGGCATTCGGCGCCGCGCTGGCGATGAAGAGCGTATCCGCGCGCGCGATAAGGTCGGTGGCCATGTCGGAGAGGCGCGGGCCTTCATCGCGTGCCGCCGGGCCGTCGGCTTCGAGCGCCTCAGCGTCCAACCATGT
>DATAAP010000217.1:0-2247 GCA_036260035.1 Alphaproteobacteria bacterium
TGTAGATGGACTTCTCCTGAGCGCCGGCCTGCAGGCCCAGCGAGCCGGCCGTCGCGCTGTAATATTCGACCGTCCGGCCGCCGACGCGGAGCGCGCCCTCGCCATATTCGCCGCCGACGACCAACCCGGCCTTGAACACCCTCGGGAAGACGAGGACGCCCGTTGCCTGCTGCACGAGCGCGCGAGAGCCCGGCTCCTGCCGATACAGCTGGTCGAGGGCGCCGTTGATGGCGTGATCGATCTCGCTGCGCTTGGCCTGGCTCTGCTGCGGGCTGGTGGTGCGTGCGTCCTCGGGCGTCGTGGTGGTGCAGCCAGCGACGGCGACGCCGGTGGCCAGCGATATCGCAACGAAGGCGCGTCGGCTCATGAAAAGGCGTGTCATGGAGACCTTCCTCCGGAGCTGGTTGCCCGCCCATCAGGGATCGGTCTCCGGATAACGCCAAGGTCGGTAAAGCGTTCCCCCTTGGCCGTGCAAGCTAACCGGAAGCGGGAGCTGGCATCAGCCGCGAGAATCCATGTCGATCGCGAGCATGGCGGCCGGCCCGCTCGCCACGCGGGCGGAGGTGGTCGAAGCGTTCACCTCACCCTTGTAAACCCGTCCGCGCTCCAGCGTTCGCTGCCGACGCCGTGGTGGACGAAGAACAGGCCGTCGGGGTCGTACTTGTCCTTGACTCCGCGCAGCCGAGCGTAGTTCGCACCCCAATACGCCTGCTGCCAGTCCGCTTCGAAGAAATCGCTCTCCGACACATACGCGGCCGGCGCCGGCATCAGCGTGCGCAGCGCGTCCATCGCGGCGCTCACTGCCGCGGCGCGCCTGCGGGCAGCCGGGAGGTCGGGCTCGCGCCCGGCGATGCTGGGATAAGCCGGCTGCTGTGAAGCGGCGCAGATCGCCAGCGCGAAGGCATCGCAGATGGCGGGGTTCGTCGCCGTGTCGCGTGCCGCCGCCACCGCCGCTTCGGGTGCTCCCGCCAACCCTTTGTTGAAATGCAGCGAAAAGCTCCAGTGCCGCGTCGCCGCGAACAGCGCCTCGGCGAGGCGCTGTTGCCAATCCAGCCGCAGCAGCGTCGCTGGCAGCCAGGCGGATTGATAGGCGTGCAGGAACTGCCCGGTCTCGCCAGCATCGCCGGCCCAGAACACGTTGCGGTCGGAGGCGCCCGGGCGGTCGTCGAATCCGAGCACGCCGGTCAGGTTGCGCATGAACGATGGGTCCCAGAAATGCCGTGCGGGCACGGCAGCGATCATGGGCTGCTCAAGGCGGAAGTCGTCCGGCGACGCGGCGATCCAGTCTAGAAACGGGCGCCAGACCGCCTGCGCCTGCTGCTCGTCGAGCCCCTGGAAGAGCATCCTGACTATGAGCGTGTTGTCGGGGCGGAAGACGATCTGCTCGCCCCAGTGCGGATTGAACAGCGCCTCGGCATAGAAGCGCACGACGCGCTCGATCAGCCGCTGATAGGCGGCGTCCGATGCGGCGCGTATCGTCATGAACACGGGGCCGAAGAACGCCGGCAGGTCGTGCGTGCGCAAGGTGAGCCGCGTGACGACGCCGAGGCTGCCGCCGCCACCGCCCTTGAGCGACCAGAACAGGTCCGGATTCGTGCATGCATTGGCGAGGCGCACGGCGCCGTCGGCGGTGACGATCTCCGCCTCCAGCAGGCTCGCGGCGGCCATGCCGTAGCGCTTCGAGAAGCTGCCGAAGCCGCCGCTCTGGATCAGACCCGCAACACCCACTGTGCCGCAGCCGCCGCCCTGGACATAGCGGCCGGCGCCGGTCGTCACGGCATCGTAGGCATGCGCCCAGACGACGCCGGCGCCGAGCGAGACTGCCGGCTGCGGCGTCACCGTGCCGGCGCAGCCGCTCGGAACGAAGGCGTCGTGCGGCGTGATCGCGTTCATGCGGCGCGTCCAGATCAGCAGCGAGTCCGGCGCATTCGATGTGCCGTGATAGCTGTGGCCGCCGCCTTTCACGACCACGCGCAGGTTGTGCGCGCGCGCGAACTTGACGGCGGCGACCACGTCCTCCGTCCGCCGCGCCGCGACGGCATAGACGCTCGGCTGCGACGTCCACGCATCGGCCCAGCCGAGCGACTGCGTGAGCGCAGGGTCGTCGCCGATGAAGTACGGATTCTTCAGCGACCTGAAAAGGGACGCGCAGGCTTCGCTCTGCGGCGCGCCTGCGCACGCGGCGAGCGGCGACTGCACGCGGACGAGCTGTCCGCCGACGTCGCGGTTCAATCTGTCCCAGCGCTC
>DATAAP010000218.1:0-2868 GCA_036260035.1 Alphaproteobacteria bacterium
CGCGCTGGAAAGAAAATCTCGCGCTGCCGACGCAACGCCCGGCCCTGCTCGGGACGCGGCACATGGCCGTGGCCGGACACTATCTCGCGGCGCATGCGGCGTTCCGCGTGCTCGAGGCCGGCGGCAATGCGGTTGACGCCGGCTGCGCCGCGGGCATCGCGCTCGGCGTCGTCCAGCCGGACATCGTCAATGTCGCCGGCGTCGCGCCCATCATCCTTTACCTTGCCGAGCGCGACGAGGTGCTGACGGTCAGTGGCCTCGGCACCTGGCCGAAGGCGGCGACTGCCGCCTATTTCCGTGAGCGCCATGGCGGCAAGATTCCAAGCGGCATCCTGCGCACGGTGGTCCCGGCGGCACCCGATGCCTGGATCACAGCCTTGGCGCGATTCGGCACGATGAGTTTCGCGGACGTCGCGGCTGACGCGATCCGCCTTGCGCGAGACGGCTTCGCGACGCATCCCCTGATGGCCGATCTGATCGCGCAGCACGCCGACGAATACGCGCGCGATGCCGCAGCGGCGAAGGTCTTCCTGGCCAAGGGCCGCGCGCCGAAAGTCGGAGAGGTCTTCGTCCAGGCGGATCTCGGCCGCACCTTGCAGCACATGGCCGACGAGGACCGCGCCGCGGCCGCGCGCGGCGGCCGGCTCGCCGGCCTCGGCGCGGCCCGCGATGCCTTCTACAAGGGCGACATCGCGGCGGCGATCGTCCGCTTCCATCGCGAGAATGGCGGGCTGATGACAGCCGAGGACATGGCCGGGTTCTCGGTCGGCATCGAGGCGCCCGTGCGGACCGCCTTCGCCGGAACCGACATTTATGCGTGCGGCCCGTGGTGCCAGGGCCCGAGCCTGTTGCAGGTGATGAACCTGCTATCGCCGGAAGAGCTGCAGGCGATGGGGCACAACAGCGTCGACTACATCCATGTGTTGACGGAGGCCTTGAAGCTAGCTTTCGCCGACCGGGAGCGGCATTTCGGCGATCCGCGCTTTGTCGATGTGCCCATCGAAGGCCTGCTTTCGGTCGAATATGCGAAAGTTCGCCGGACACTCATCCGGCGCGACACGGCGTGGCCCGAGATGCCGCCGGCGGGGGATCCCCGCACCATGTCAGCGACAATCGGGCCGCGAGCCCTCGAGCGTTCCACCGTCGCGCAGCCCGCGGGGTTGAAAGACACGTCCTATATCTGTGTCATCGATCGTTGGGGCAACGCGTTCTCGGCGACGCCAAGCGATTCGTCCTTCGATGGCGTCATGATTCCAGGCACGGGGCTGTGCCCGTCCTCGCGAGGCTCGCAATCCTGGACCGCGGAGCACCACCCGAGCCGCGTCGAGGGCGGCAAGCGGCCACGGCTCACGCCGAACCCGGCCTTGGCGATCCGGCGCGGTGCGTTCGTGCTGCCCTTCGGCTCTCCCGGCGGCGACGTGCAGATCCAGGCGATGCTGCAGGTGTTCCTGAATATCGTGCTGTTCGGGATGGACCCGCAGCAGGCGGTCGAGGCGCCGCGCTTCGCAACGTTCAGCTTTCCAGACTCGTTCGAGCCGCACGCCTACTTCCCCGGCCGGCTCAATATCGAGGCGCGGCTGGCCGAGACGGTCGGTGACGCGCTCTCGGACCGAGGACACAAGGTCGAGCGGTGGCCGGACCAGATCTGGCGAGCCGGCGCGGTCTGCGCCATCGTTGCGGATCAGCAGCACAAACTAATGGCTGGCGGAGCCGATCCGCGCCGACCGAGCTACGCGGCAGGCTGGTGATCCGCTCTCAACTCGTGCGGATTGACGGCTCGATCGCCACGACAGATCGCTTCGCGCTTGAGGGAATGCGATGTCCAAGACGTTCATAGATTTGCGCTCCGACACGGTGACCCGTCCCTCGGAGGGCATGCGGGCTGCAATGGCCGCTGCGGCTGTCGGCGACGACCAGTACGGCGAGGATCCCACGGTCAACCGGCTGCAAGACATGGTCGCGGACCTGCTGGGCAAGGAAGCCGCGCTGCTCATGCCGAGCGGCACGATGGCCAACCAGGTCGCGCTGAAGCTGTTCACGCGGCCGGGCGACGATGTCATTGTCGGCAAGGAGAGCCACGCGGTGTGGCATGAGGCCGGCGCGTCGGCCGCCAACGCCGGTGTGCAGTTCACCGATGTCGGGACGGGCGGGCTGTTCACCGCCGAGGACGTGCGACGCGCCGCAAAGCCGCGCAGCCATGTGATCTATCCCGCCACGACGCTGGTGGAAGTCGAAAACACGCACAACCGCGGCGGCGGACTCGTTTTCGCGCCCGCCGAGCTGGACCGCATCGGCGACGCGGCGAAGGAGCTCGGCCTCGCCTCCTACCTCGATGGCGCGCGCCTGTTCAACGCAGCGGTCGCCTCTGCCGAGAGCATCAAGCGGCTCGCGCGGCCCTTCGACGCGGTCTCGATCGCGCTGTCGAAAGGACTCGGCGCTCCTGTCGGTACCGTGCTCGCCGGCACGCGCCGGGATATGGACCGTGCGCAGCGATTCCGCCGGATGTTCGGCGGCGCCATGCGGCAGGCGGGTGTATTAGCGGCAGCCGGCATCTATGCGCTCGAGAACAACGTCGCGCGCCTCACCGAGGATCATGCCAATGCGCGACTGATCGCGACGCGCCTTGCCGCATGCGAGCGCGTGGAGGTCGATCCGGCGCGCGTGCCGACCAACATCATCGTTTTCCGCCTCCGCCCTGGGGCGCCGGCGGCGCGAATTGTAGTCGAACGCTGCAAGGCGCAAGGCGTGCTGCTCTTCGCCTTTTCGGAGTCGGTCATCCGCGCCGTCACGCATCTGGACGTCACTCGCGAACAATGCGAGCGCGCCGGCGATGTGATCGCGGCCGCCGTCGCAGGCTGATCGCGGCGC
>DATAAP010000219.1:0-11624 GCA_036260035.1 Alphaproteobacteria bacterium
GGCGCGCAGCCGATCGACTTCGTGCAGGTGACATACAACGTGCTCGACCGCGAGATCGAGAGCCGCATCCTGCCGCTCGCGCGCGAGCGCGGCATCGGGGTGATCGTCAACCGGCCGTTCCGTGAAGGCGCGCTGATCAGGCAGGTGCAGCGCCATCCGCTGCCCGCCTGGGCCGCGGAGATCGGTTGCGCGAACTGGGCCCAGTTCCTGCTCAAGTTCATCGTCGCGCATCCGGACGTCACATGCGTCATTCCCGCGACGAGCAACGTCGCGCATGTGCAGGAGAACATGGGTGCCGCGCGCGGGATCATGCCGGACGCAGCGGTGCGCAAGCGCATGGTCGCCCATGTCGAGGCGCTGTGATGCCGGAGTGGTGGACGTACCGCCTGTCCGACTTCCTGATGTTTGCGCCGCGGACCTATTACCGCCTCTTCGAGCTCTACAACGCCGAGATCTGGCCAGCGCAGATCGCCACGATCGTCGCAGGGCTCGGCATTATCTGGCTGATCCAGCGAGGCACGCATGGCCGTGTCGTCACGGCGATGCTGGCCGCCGCGTGGATCTTCGTCGCATCGGCGTATCATTGGGAGCGCTATGCGACCATCAACATCGCCGCCCCTTACTACGCCGTGGGATTCGCGGTCCAAGCCATGCTGCTGGCCTGGACCGGCGTCAGGCGCGACAGCATTCGCTTCGACCTGCGCGCCGCCCCGATTGGCTACTTCGGATTTGCAATCCTCATCGCGGGTGTCGTGCTGTACCCGCTGCTTGCGCTGCTCGCCGGACGGCCATGGGGACAGGCGGAGGTCTTCGGCATCGCACCCGATCCCACGGCCATCGCGACGATCGGCGCCCTCTTGGCAGCGACAGGTCGCGTGCCCTGGCTTCTGCTGGCGCTCCCCATCCTGTGGTGTGCGATCAGCGGCGCGACGCTCTGGACGATGGACGCACCCGACGCCGCACTCCCAGCACTCGTCCTGGTGGTTGCGATGGGTCTGGCCATCTGGAAGTCGCGCCGGCATGCGGAGTGCGGAAATCTCCAGGCCTAAGCCCGGGTTTGGATCGGCGGGCGGTGATTTTCCGCACGCGCTCAGGCGGCTCAGCCCGCCCGGCGGAAGGTCAGATTGACGCGGCACGCGCCGAGTTGCGGATGGTCGCCCGCCTTGAGCGGCCGCACGCCGTGAAAGGCGAGCCGCGCCGGGCCGAAAAAGACAACCACGTCGCCGTGGTCCAGCGGAATCGGCCGGGCCGGATCGCTGCGCGACAGCCCGCCGAAAAGAAACACTGCCGGCAGACCAAGCGAGACCGAGACGATCGGCTGCGACAGGTCGCGCTCATTGCGGTCCTGGTGGAGCGAGAGACGCGCGCCGGGCTCATAGAGATTGATCAGACATGAATCGGGATTGAAAGCGGGGAATCCGGCGGCAGCGGCCGCGTCGTTGGCGAGCACGCGCAGGATTGAGGGAATCGCGGGCCAGCTGCTGCCGCTTGCAGGATCGACCGCATCGTAGCGGTAACCGCTGCGGTCGGTGACCCAGCCGAGATCGCCGCAGCTGGTCATCGCGACTGACATCGTATAGCCACCAGGCGTCGTCATGCGGCGCGGCGGCGCTTCCTGCTGCACGCGGCGCACTGCCGCGAGGATCGCCGGATCGCGCGCGAAGCCATGCAGCAGCACCACCCCGTCGCGAATCGGTTCGGCAGCGGGACGCAGCGCTGCAAAGAGATCGCGGTCACGCCGCATCGTGGAAGATCAGACCGAGCGTGTAGCGGTGCCCGCTGCGCACGCGGCTGACGCCATGACGCATATTGACGCGATAAGGCCCGCGCGTGCCCTGGACCGGCCGGTGATGCACGGCAAAGATCGCCGCCTCGCCCTGCCGCAGCGGGACGACCTCGCCCTTCGACTGCGCGCGCGGACGCTGCTCGACCAAGAGGAACTCGCCGCCGTCGAAATCCTCGCCCGGCGCGCTGAGCAGGATGGTGAGCTGCAGCGGAAAGACAAGCGCGCCATAGAGGTCCTGGTGCAGGCAGTTGTAGTCGTCGGCCCCGTATTTGAGGAGCAGCGGCGTCGGGCGCGTCTGGCCGGCCGTATGGCACTGATCGAGATATGCGGCCAGCGTCGGCGGGAATCGCCCCTCCTCCTTCAGCGCCGCTCGCCAGCGGTTGGCAACCGGCACGAGACGCGGATAGAGCGCGTGGCGCAGCGCCTCGACAGGCTTCGGCAGCGGATAACGGAAGTATTTGTACTCGCCGCGCCCGAAGGCGTGGCGCTGCATGACCACGCGCGATCGGAAGGCGTCGTCGCGCTCGTAATGCGCTGCGAGGTCGCGGCACGTGGCGCGATCGAGCAGCGGGCCGATGACGGTATAACCCCGCGCATAGAGCGATGCTGCGGCGGCATCCCAGTCGATCCCTGCGACAAGAGCCGCCGGGCCAGTGCGGGCCCGGTCCGAGGAAAGGATGTCTGCCATGCCTCTGACCGTATCGTTCTGCCTCCTGGCCGTCATTCCGAGTCTTGCGGCCTCAAAGCTTAAGCATTCCCTACGGCCGTGCTGCCGCGTTTACCAATCGCAAAGCAGACGCATGCGACCCTCGGCGCCGGGATCAACGCACCCGGCCTAGCGGGCTGTATCACGATGTCGGCAAGATCAGCTCATCCCGCACGAATGGTCCCGCGCTGGGTCTTCCATACCGCGTTCGGGCTGGCGATCGGCGCGGTCACCGCGTGGCTCACCCTACGGCAGGCCGTGCCAGAAGCGGCGATCGAGGCGATCATGCGGGTCGACCCGGCGTGGCTCGCCGCGGCGATCCCCCTGTATGCCCTAGCGCTTGCCACCCGCGTCCTGCGCTGGCGCACCTTGCTCGGCCATCTCACGACCTTGCCTTACGCGACGTTTGCCCGGGTCATGGTACTGGCGCACGGGATCAACCTGCTGCTGCCGGTCCGCCTTGGCGAGTTGTTCCGCATCGAGACGTTCAAGCGCAAATATGGCATCCCGCGCGCATGGACCGGAAGCTCGATGATGATCGAGCGCATGCTGGACATCGTGACGGTCGTCGTCTGCCTATGGTCCGGACTGCTCGTGGCGGCAACGCCGCCCGACCGGCTGTTGCTCGCTCTCTCCTCAATGGGCGGCGCGCTGTTCTGCATCCTCTGTACCGTGCTCGTGCTGCTGTTCTGGCTCGCGCGCCAGCCCTGGGTGCGGCGCTGGCGCTATGTGCACCGCCACCTGATGATGATCGGACCGGCAGTGCAAGTCATGGGCAACCGTACCTTCGCGGTTGCCGTGGCCGCGACTCTGGCGATTGCGGCGCTCGAGACCGCAGCGCTCGCCGCCGTGCTGCATGCGCTCGGCGTGGCCGTGACGCCCGGCTTGGCGTTGGTCGTGCTGAGCGCGGCCGGCCTCAGCACATTCCTGCCCGCCGCGCCCGGCTTCCTCGGCACCTACCAGTACGCATTCCTGCTCGCCGTCACGCAATTCGGCGTCGACGGCGCGCTCGGCGTTGCCGCGGCGACCCTGGTGCAGCTCGTGCTGTTCGGGCCGGTTGCGGCGGGGGCGCTGGCAATCCTGACGCTCGGCGCGCGACTCTACTGGCGGTTCCTGCCTAGTGCCCGCCCGACATGGTCTTGACGACGTCCTCGACGACCTTCTTGGCGTCGCCGAACAGCATCATCGTGTTGTCGCGGTAGAACAGCTCGTTGTCGACGCCGGCATAGCCGGTGGCCATCGAGCGCTTGATGAACAGCACCGTCTTCGCCTTCTCGACGTCGAGAATCGGCATGCCGAAGATCGGCGATTTCGGGTCAGTCTTTGCGGCCGGGTTGGTGACATCGTTGGCGCCGATCACGAAGGCGACATCGGTCTGCGCAAAGTCGCGGTTGATCTCCTCGAGCTCGAGCACTTCGTCATACGGCACATTCGCCTCGGCGAGCAGCACGTTCATATGGCCCGGCATGCGCCCGGCGACCGGATGGATCGCGTAGCGCACCGTGATGCCCTCTTTCTTGAGGAGGTCGGCCATCTCGCGCAGCGCGTGCTGCGCCTGCGCCACCGCCATGCCGTAGCCCGGCACGATGATGACGGAGCTCGCGTTCTTCATGATGAAGCTCGCATCCTCTGCCGAGCCGGCTTTGACCGGGCGTTGTTCCTTCGTTCCGGCCGCGGCCGCGCCGCCCTCGGTGCCGAAGCCCCCGAGGATGACATTGAATATCGAACGGTTCATCCCCTTGCACATGATGTAGCTGAGGATGGCGCCCGACGAGCCGACCAACGCGCCGGTGACGATCAGCAGGCTGTTCTGGAGCGTGAAGCCGATGCCGCAGGCCGCCCAGCCCGAATAGGAGTTGAGCATCGAGATGACGACCGGCATGTCGGCGCCGCCGATCGGCACGATCAGCAGGAAGCCGAGTGCCAGCGACAGCAGCACGAGCAGCCAGAACGGCCCCGCATCGCCTGTCATCGCGAACCAGGCGCCGACGAGGATGATGAGGATGCCGAGCGCGGCATTGAGCGGATGCTGCATCGGGAAGATCAGCGGCGCGCCGCTGACCAGGCCCTGCAGCTTGGCGAATGCGACGACCGAGCCGGTGAAGGTGATGGCGCCGATCGCGGTTCCCAACGACATCTCGATCAGGCTGCCCATTTTGATCGCGCCCGGCACGCCGATTCCAAACGAGGCGGGCGAATAGAGCGCCGCCGCGGCGACGAACACCGCGGCGAGGCCGACCAGCGAGTGGAACGCCGCGACAAGCTGCGGCAGCGCCGTCATCTGGATGCGCATCGCGATGAACGTGCCGATCGCACCGCCGACGACGATGCCGGCGAATATCATGCCGAATCCGCCCATGTTGGGCGCTGCCAGCGTCGTCACGATCGCGATGACCATGCCGACGATGCCCCAGAGATTGCCGCCGCGCGCCGTCTCCGGGCTCGACAGCCCGCGCAGCGCCATGATGAAGCAGACCGATGCCACCAGATAGAGCAGCGCCGACAGATTCTCGCTCATCGTGCGATGCCCCCGCTCACTTCTGTTTCTTCTTGAACTTCGACAGCATGCGTTGCGTCACAACGAAGCCGCCGAAGATGTTGACCGAGGCGAGCGTCACCGCGAGGAAGCCCATCGCCTGCGAGAAGCCGACCATGCTGGCGCCAGCGGCGAGCAAAGCGCCGACGATGATGACGCTCGAGATCGCGTTGGTCACCGCCATCAGAGGCGAGTGCAGCGCCGGCGTGACGCGCCATACCACGTAGTAGCCAACGAACACTGCGAGCACGAAGACGGTGAGCCCGAGCGTCAGCGCGTCCGGGCCATGGCCGGCAGCACCGGCGGTGCCGAGCTGCGCCGCCTGTGCGGCGAGCGCCTTCGCCTTGGCCGCGAGGGCGGCCGCGTCGTTGGCGAGCTGGGCGGCGTTGTCGACAACGTTGGTGGGTTCCATGCGAAACTCCTTACGCGGCCGTCGCGAAGGCCGCGTGCACGACGCGGCCGTCGCGGGTCAGCAGCGAACCCTTGATGATCTCGTCCTCGGGATCGATCTTCAGCGTCCCGTCCTTGGCGACGATCAGGCCGAGGAAGTTGAGCAGATTGCGCGCATACAGCGCGCTCGCATCGACGGCAATGCGGCTCGGCACGTTGGTCCAGCCGACGATCTTCACGCCGTTGGCCTCGACGACCTTGTTGGGCTCCGATAGCTCGCAATTGCCGCCGTTCTCGACCGCGAGATCGACGATCACGGAACCCGGCCGCATCGTGCGCACCATGTCGGCTGTAATGAGCCGCGGCGCCGGCCGGCCCGGGATCAGGGCCGTGCAGATGACGACGTCCTGCTTCCTGATGTGCTCGGCGACGAGGGCAGCCTGCTTGCGCTTGTAGTCCTCTGACATCTCCTTGGCGTAGCCGCCGGCGGTCTCAGCCTGCTTCGTCTCCTCCGACTCCACCATAACGAAGCTGGCGCCGAGGCTTTCGACCTGCTCCTTGGCGGCGGGCCGCACGTCGGTCGCGGAAACGACGGCGCCGAGCCGGCGCGCGGTCGCGATCGCCTGCAGCCCGGCGACGCCGGCGCCCATGACGAAGACCTTGGCCGGTGCCACAGTGCCGGCCGCCGTCATCATCATCGGGAAGGCGCGGCCGAATTCGACGGCGGCGTCGAGCACGGCCTTGTAACCGGCGAGATTGGCCTGCGAGGACAGCACGTCCATGCTCTGTGCGCGGGTGATGCGCGGCACCAGCTCCATTGCGAATGCGGTGACGCCCTGCTCGGCAAGGGCCCGCACCAGGTCGCGGTTGCGATAGGGATCGAGCATGGCGACGAGCACTGCGCCGCGCTTCATCGTCTGGATCTCGTCAGGGCCGCCTTCCGCGGCAGTCAGCGGGCGCGAGACTTTGAGCACGATATCGGCGTCCTGAAGCGCTGTCGCGGCATCGGGCGCGATCTGCGCGCCGGCATCGACATAGGCCTGATCGGCGATGGACGAGCCGGCGCCGGCGCCCGCCTCGACGACGATGTCGAGTCCGAGCCCCTTGAGCCGCTTCACGGTATCCGGCGTCGCCGCGACGCGGGACTCCTTCGCGCGGCGCTCCTTGGCAATGGCGAGCTTCATGCGGAAACGGCCTTGATGATTGAGCCTGCTTGGGAATTTGCTTATAGGCGGATGCTGGGCGGCGACACAATGCCAAGGCGTCTCCCGCTTGCCAAGCGAGAAAGCAGCCGGGCGCCTGCGTGAGCTGCCTCACAGTCGCCATGTCGGATGGCGCGTACTATTGAAGGTAGCCGAGGAGGGCTGATCATGCGGGACTACCGGCGCATGCTGCTGCTGGTGACGGAGCTCCTGGTCCTTACCCGCTTCACCGTCGTCGTCGGCGCGGTGCCAGTGCTCGCACTGCTCGCGACCGCGCAGGGCCGCGACCTGCTGGCCGGCCTGGTCGAGCGCGCTGGCTCTCCCTTCTACATGACTCCGCGCGGCTTCTGGCTGGTGGCGGCGCTGGCCGTGTTCGCCTTCGCCGCCTGGTATTGGGCGCAGAAGACTCTCATTCCGTTCAAGGAGCGGCTCGAGCAGGTCACGCCGTCCGGACGGCTGCGCGAGGCGGCGTTGACGGTCCAGGACTGGTACCCGCGCGTGATCGCGGTCGTGCCGATGGCACTCGTCGCGGCCTATGGATTTGCTGCAGGCTATCACGCATTCGCGGCGTGGATCGCGGCTGCGGCGGCGTTGCTGATGGCGTTCTTCTATGTCCGGCGCCCAGCGCTCCGCTGGGTCGCGCAGACGAAGTTGCCGATTCTGGCGCCGCTGGCAGACCGGCCGCACCAGGAACGCGCCGCCAGTCTGCGCGACTTCTACAGCCGGCGTTTCATCGGCGCACATTTCTGGCTCGCCCTCAGCCTTGTTCTAACCATCGTCTTCGCGGTGGTGATCATTCCGCTGCGTTCGCCGGCCCTGCCGCAGGCGCTCGGCACCCCCGCGATCGCCTTCCTATGGGCCGCCGCGGCGATACCGGTCGGCACGATGATCGCGGTTCTTGCCTCGACCTGGCGCAAGCCGCTGCTGCTCATGAGCGTACTGGGCATCGCATTGGTGAGCTGCCCGCAGAGCGATCTCCATGCGCCGCGGGTCCTCAAATCGTACATCGACGATCCGACCAGTGATCGCGGCGGGCGGCAGCAACGGCTGGCGGCGGAGATCTACGGCACGACCGAGATCGGCGCCGGGCGCTTCGACCCGGCGCGCTGTCGCTTCCCCGAGACGAGCGGCGGCGAGCCATGGACGCCGCTGAGCCGGTTCGCCTGCGCCTGGATCGCGGAACGCATCGATGGCGGCGCGCCGCTATCCACCTTTAAGAACGGCCGCCGCGATGACAAGGTGTTCACCGTCATCCTGGTATCGGCCGAAGGCGGCGGCATTCGCGCCGCGTTGTGGACGGCCGCCGGCCTCGCACGTCTCCGCGACCAGCATGGCGCGGCGGAGCGCGGCTTTGCCGACCGCATCTTCGCGATGAGCGGCGCTTCCGGCGGGAGCCTCGGCATCGGCGTCTTCACGGCGCTGCATGCGGACGACCTGCGCTGCGGGCGTCCGAAGATCGACTCCCTTCCGCGCACCATCGAGCTTCTCGAGCGCGACTTCCTCGCGCCGACGGTGGCCGGGTATCTCTTCACCGATCTGGTACGCCCGGTCGGCCGCTTCCCGTGGCTCGAGGGCGACCGCGTGACCTATCTCGAGCGCGCATGGGAAGAGAGCTACGCGCGGACCTACGGAAAAGCCGATCCCGATTGCAGGCGCAACGCCCTTAAGGAACCGTTCGATGCGCTGTGGAGCGGCGCAGGCGCCACGCGCGTGCCGCTGCTGTTTCTGAATACGACTCAGGTCCACGACGGCCGCCGCGGCGTCGTTGCACCGGCCGCCGCATTCGGCCGGCCGAACTGGATCGCGCCGGACGGCCGGTATTGCATCAAGGGACGCAGCGACGAGGGCCCGAACGCCGAATGCTTCCTCGACGGACTCGAGCATGCCGTCGACGTCGTCGAGCTGGTGCGGGCACCGCTCGCGCTCAGCACGGCGATCGGGCTGTCCGCGCGCTTTCCGTTTGTGACATCGGTCGCCAACATCCTTGCTGCGGACTCTCTGCTGCGGCAACTCGCCGACGGCGGCTACTTCGACAACTCGGCAACGATCACGTTGCGCGAGGTCATTGATCTGCTACCGACCCGCGTGCAACGGATCGCGCCGAACGGCGAGAAAGAATTGATCAAGGTCGTTCCTCTCGTGCTGCACTTCGTGAACGACCCGGATCCTGCGCCGACTGCGCAGGCGCCCGGAAGCGTCGGAACGATCCAGTCGCTGGCGCCGCTGCAAACGCTCGAATCCGCGCGTTCAGCGCGCAACTACGTCGCGCGAATCGCCCTGCACGAGCGCGTCCAGGCGCGCGGCGGCTATTTCGTCCAGATCGACATGCAGGGTCCGCTGCCGGACCAGGAGAAAGCCGGCGGCTTCGGCGAGTCACCGCCCGACGAATGCGTGCCGAAACGCCTGAAGCAGAGTCCGCCGCTCGGCTGGGTCATGTCCGAGAGCACGCGCAAGCTGATCGTCGATCAGGCGACGGATGCGCGCGCGCTTGCCTGCGTGGACGCCTGCCTCGACTGGGCGATGGGAAAGGAAGGCGCCATGTGCCGCGCACAAAGCCGGCCGCTGCCGACCGAAACCGTCGCTGACGGCTCCTAAGCCGCCGTCGGCACGCCCGCCGTCTTGAGCGCTGCCGCCTGACGCTTCGCCAGCGCCTTGGAGTCGAAGTCCTTGATGAGGTCGTGGAACATGCGGTGCCAATTGATCTCGGCCTTCAGATGCAGGAACACCGAGCCAAGGCCGATCGCGGCGCGGTCCATCAGCACGAATTCGCGCGGCGGTGTGACGCCGCCGAGGCGGCGCAGATCCGCATGCACCTTCTCCGCGACGGTGCGGCCGTATACGCCTGAATTCGTCTCCTCGATCAGACGGACGCGATCCTCCATCAACGGCGCGTAGACGAACGCGGCCCAGCGATTGAGAACCGCGATCAGCTCCTTCGAGAGATTAGTGAAGCCCCAGGTCTCGTAGGCATGCACGGCGAGTTTCTGGTCGCCGCGCTCGAGCGCGTAGTACAGGTCGATTACGCCGCGCACGAATCTCGGCTGGAAGACGCGGATGCAGCCGAAATCGAGCAGGTTCACGCCGCCGTCCGGGCGCACCGTGTAGTTGCCGAGATGCGGGTCGCCGTGAATGACGCCGTAGTAGTAGAAGGGCACGTACCAGGCACGGAACATGTTATAGGCGACTGTGTTGCGCCGCTCGACCGTGTCCTTCGCCGCCTCAAGCAGCTTGATGCCGTCGAGCCATGTCATCGTGAGCAGCCGCTTGGTGCAGAGGTCGCCGATCGGCTCAGGCACATGCACGTCCTTCTCCTTGGCCAGCATCAGCCCGTAAAGGCGCATGTGCTTGGCCTCGCGCTCGTAGTCGAGCTCCTCGCGCAGCCGCGCCGAGATTTCAGCATGAATCTCGCGCGTCGAGATGGCGCGGTCGTAGCGCTCGTAGACGGAGAAGATCAGCTTGAGCTGCCGCAGATCGGCCTCGACAGTCGACTGCATGTCGGGGTACTGCAGCTTGCAGGCGAGCCGCTGGCCATCCTTGCCAAGAGCGCGGTGCACCTGGCCGAGCGATGCCGCCGCCGCGGCCTCACGGTTGAACTCTTTGAACCGGCTCTGCCAGTCCGGGCCCAGCTCGGCGGCCATGCGCCGCTTGACGAAGGGCCAGCCCATCGACGGTGCGTTGGATTGGAGCTGGATCAGCTCCTTGACGTATTCCTCCGGCAACGCGTCAGGAATTGTCGACATGAGCTGCGCCACCTTCATCAGCGGCCCCTTGAGGCCGCCGAGCGCGGCGCGCAGATCGGCCGCGTGGCGCTCGCGGTCCATCTTGATGCCGAGCACGCGCTCGGCGCCGAGCCGAGCCGCCAGGCCACCGACGGCGGTGCCGACGCGGGCATAGCGCCGCACGCGCCCGCCTAGGCTGTTGTCCTCGTCAGCCATGCGCGAGGGATAACGTCACGCCAGCTTCTCGAGTTCGTCGATCAGCCCCGCCACGACATCGAGACCGCCGCGCCAGAAGGCCGGATCGGCGGCATTGAGCCCGAACGGCGCCAGCAGCTCCTGGTGCCGCTTGGTGCCGCCGGCGCGCAGCATGTCGAGATACTTCTCGGCGAAACCCTTCGGTGCGCGCATGTACGCGGCATAGAGCGAGTTCACCAGGCAGTCGCCGAACGCGTAGGCGTAGACGTAGAACGGCGAATGGATGAAATGCGGGATGTAGCACCAGTAGAACCGGTACTCGGCCTCGAAGCGCAGTGCTGGCCCAAGGCTCTCGCGCTGCACGTCCAACCAGATCTCGCCAATCCGGTCGGCCGTCAGCTCTCCCTTGCGGCGCTCGTCATGCACGCGGCGCTCGAATTCCACGAAGGCGATCTGGCGCACGACCGTGTTGAGCATGTCCTCGACCTTGCCGGCGAGCATCGCCTTACGCCGCTTCGGGTCCTTTTCCGCATCCAGCACGGCGCGGAAAGTCAACATTTCGCCGAAAACCGAGGCCGTCTCGGCGAGCGTCAGCGGCGTATCGGCCATCAGATGCCCCTGCCCGGCCGCAAGCACCTGGTGCACGCCATGACCGAGCTCGTGCGCCAGCGTCATGACGTCGCGTGTCTTGCCCTGGTAGTTGAGCAGCAGATAGGGATGCGCCGACGGCACGGTCGGATGCGCGAATGCGCCCGGCGCCTTTCCGGGCCGCACCGCGGCGTCGATCCAGTTGCGGTCGAAGAATTTGCGGCCGATCTCTGCGAGATCCGGCGAGAAGGCCGCATAGGCTGTCAGCACCGTGTCGCGCGCCTTGGGCCATCCGATTGTTTCTTCGTCCGCATCGGGCAGCGGCGCGTTGCGATCCCAGTAGTCAAGCGCGTCCTTGCCGAACCACCGCGCCTTGAGGGCGTAGTAGCGGTGCGACAGCGCCGGGTAGGACTCGCGCACCGACTGGATCAGCGCGTCAACGACCTGATCCTCGACGCGATTCGACAGATTGCGCGCGGAGATCGGCCGTCCATAGCGACGC
>DATAAP010000220.1:0-22940 GCA_036260035.1 Alphaproteobacteria bacterium
GTTCGCCCAACTGATCCTCGAGCCGCCGCAATAGCTCGACCGCTGAGGTGAATTTGCAGCGAGTGGTGAAACAGGCACCCGGCTCCTGCGTTGACTGAAAGCTTAGCCTAGGCCGGGAGAGGTCTGCATCGCCAAGCGAACCGCGCCCCCGTTGACTGCGCTGCAATCGATGGTGCGCCCGGCAGCTGCGCCGCCGCCGAGCGCAGCGCCCTTTGTGATCGGCGCCATCGTCGTCGTCGCGCTGTATTTCGGCCGCGAGCTGTTCGTCCCGCTGGCGCTTGCAATCCTGCTGAGCTTCATCCTCGCTCCACTAGTGCTGGTACTAAGGCGCTGGGGCGCAGGTCGCGTGGTCTCGGTGGTCGCCGCGATCCTCGTGGCGGTCGCGGTGCTCACCGCCCTGGGCACGATCGTGACCCTTCAGGTCACGCGCATGGCCAACGAGCTGCCGCGCTACGAATTCACGATTCGCGACAAGGTGCAGCGTCTTCAGGCCGCCTTCAGCCGCACAGGGGTGGTCGAGAGCGCCTCGTCCGTCATTAAAGGCGTCAACAAAGAACTCGAAAAGCCAGCGGAAGAGGAAAAGGCCGCGCATGAACGTGCGGTCTCGGCCGAACTGGAGCAGCCGAAGCCCAAGCCGTTGCCCGTCGAGGTGCACCAGCCGCCGCCGACGGCCGCGCAGAACCTGCGCAACTTCATAGGCCCCCTCCTGAAGCCGGTCACGGTCGCTGGCATCGTGCTGGTTTTCGTCGTGTTCATCCTGCTGCAGCGCGAGGACCTTCGCGACCGCATGATCCGACTGTTCGGCACGCGCGATCTTCAGCGGAGCACGGCTGCCTTGGACGACGCCGCCTATCGCCTGAGCCGCTATTTCCTGACCCAGCTCGGGCTGAATGCGGCCTTTGGCAGCGTGATCGCCGTCGGACTGTTTTTCATCGGTGTCCCCAATGCCATCTTGTGGGGCATCGTCGCCGCCCTGATGCGCTTCGTGCCGTATATCGGCGGTTTCATCGCTGCGGGCGGCCCGGCGCTGCTGGCGATTGCGGTCGATCCGGGCTGGACCATGGCGCTTTCGACCGTCTTGCTTTTCGCGATCGCGGAACCGTTCATGGGCCAGGTCATCGAGCCATGGGTCTACGGGCACAGCACGGGCGTATCGTCGCTTGCCATCATCGTCGCCGCGACGTTCTGGACCTTGCTATGGGGTCCGATCGGCCTGCTGCTGTCGACGCCGCTGACCGTGTGCCTTGTGGTGCTGGGCCGGCACGTCGATCAGCTCCAGTTCCTCGACGTGCTGCTCGGCGACAAACCGGCGCTGGCACCCGAGCAGACCTTCTACCAGCGCCTGCTGGCGGCGGACCCCATCGAAATCGTCGATCAGGCGGAAGCCTTCCTGGAGACGAAGCCCCTGCTCGCCTACTACGACGAGGTCGCGATTCGCGGCCTCGCCCTGGCGCAGCATGATTTGCGCGATGGTCTGCTCGATGCGGAATGCCAGGGCAGAATCCTGCGCACGATCTCGGAAGTCATCGAGGACCTTGCCGAGCGGCCCGACGAGGCGCCCTCGAAACCCCAATTGTCGCCCCCCGATCTCGCCAAGTCGCGCAGCAACGGGCGCGAGGAGGCGCCGCCGCTGCCGCCCGTGCTGTCGCCGGAGGAACTGCGGCCCGAATGGAATACCGATGCTGCCGTCTTGTGCGTGGCTGGCAGCAACGCCTTGGATGAAACTGCCGCCGCCATCTTCGCGCAGCTTCTTCGGAAGCACGGGATCAGTGCGCGCGTGGCACCGTGGCGCGATTCACCCGCCGGGGCGGTCGACGATCTAGACACCCGGGCGACGCGGCTCGTCTGCGTATCTTTCCTCGAGCCCAATGCGACCAACGCCGCCCGCTTCCTTGTGCGCAGGCTGCGTCGGCAGATAGCCGAGCCGGCAATCATGGCCGCCCTGTGGGGGCACGCAAACGGCATCGATCAGCTCGCAAGAGTGACGGGCGCCGACGCGGCCGCCACGTCACTACGACAGGGCCTTGAGGAGGTCATCGCCATGGCGAGGCGCGATCGGCTGCCGCGCGCTGCGGAATAGACGCCCGCTCGATCCGCTGCCGCCGGTCAGGGCACCAGATCGGTCGTCTGATAACCTTCCGTCCGCGCGAGCTGGCGCGCGATCAGCGACTCATAGACGCGAACATGGTCGGCTGCCATGCGCATCACCGAGAAGCGCCGGCGGAAGACGGAACGCAAAGTCTGCCGGTTCAGCAGCCCGATACGCGAGACGGCTTGCACCGCCTCGTCCACCGTCGCGACGACGAAGCCCGTCACGCCGTTCTCGATCACTTCCGGGACCGAACCGCGCCGGAAGGCGATCACGGGCGTGCCGCAGGCCATCGCCTCGATCATCACCAGGCCGAACGGCTCCGGCCAGTCGATGGGAAAGAGCAGCGCATGCGCGCCCGCCAGGAAGCGCATCTTGTCGGCCTCGCCGACCTCGCCGATGTACTCGACACCTGGCAGCGACAGCAGCGGGCGGATCATGGTCTCGAAATAGACCTTGTCGACAGGGTCGACCTTCGCAGCGATCCGGATCGGCCAGCCGGCCTTTTGCGCGATCTGGATGGCGAGGTCGGGCCGCTTCTCAGGAGAGATGCGGCCCAGGAAGGCGAGATAGCCGCGTTCCGCGGCGCCCGGCACCGTCAGCGTATCAGGCTGCCCGTGATAGATCGTCGCCACCCAGTTGGCATCCGGCACCGGACGCCGCTGGTCGTCGGAAATTGAGATCAGCGGGAACCCGCGATATTGAGCGAGTCGCTTCTGGAAGTTGGGAACGTCGAGGCGCCCGTGCATCGTCGATACGCACGGCGTGGTGCTCGCAATGAAATAGGGGAATTCGTGCCAGCCGATATGAAAATGGATGAAGTCGAACTCGGCCGCCTCCGCCTTGACGCGCCGCATCATGCGCTCATGGCTCTCATGGTAGATCCGCACGGGATCGGCGATGCCTGGATCGAGGCGCAAGGCCCGCTGGCTGCACGCGCGCAACTCCGCCGAGGTCACCGAATCGCCTGACGCATAGAGCGTCACCGAATGGCCAAGCTTGACCAGCTCTTCCGTCAGGTACGAGACGACTCGCTCTGTGCCGCCATAACCCTGCGGCGGAACGCTCTCCGTCAGCGGCGCGACCTGTGCAATACGCATGCTGCCTCCCGGTAGTGTTCGGTGACTAAACTCGTGACCGGGCGGGCGGTTAGTCGCCCACCCCTGCGGCAATTGAGCGCAACCCGGAGACCGCAGGCGTATTGGTCTGCATGCGCCAGAGCCGGCCGAAATGGCCGTTGCGCCGCGCCAGCTCCGCCGGCGGACCGTCCTCGACGATGCGCCCGTCGTTCATGACAATGACGCGGTCGAAGCGCGCGATGGTCGAAAGGCGGTGTGCCACGGCAAGCACCGTGCGGCCGCGCATGAGCTCCGCCAGTGCATGCTGGATCGCAAGCTCGGATTCGGTATCCAGGGCCGAAGTCGCCTCGTCGAGCAGGACGATCGGCGCGTCTGCGAGGATAGCGCGGGCGATTCCGATGCGCTGCCGCTGCCCGCCAGACAGGCGGACGCCGCGCTCGCCAACGATGGTGTCGTAGCCCTCCGGCAGCTGGCGTATGAAATCGGCGCAATGCGCGGCACGGGCGGCGGCGGCGACCTCCTCGTCGGTCGCATCGGGACGGCCGTAGCGGACGTTCTCGAGGACCGAGCGGTGGAACAGCACCACGTCCTGCGGCACGACCGCAATGGCGCTCCGCAGGCTATCCTGATTCATGAGGGAGATGTCTTGGCCATCGACGAGGATGCGCCCGAACACGACCGGGTAGAGCCGCTGCACGAGGGCCAGCAAGGTTGTCTTTCCTGCACCGGACGGGCCCACGATCGCCACTTTCTGGCCGGCCGGAATGCGGAGTTTGATGTTGTGCAGGATGCGACGGCCATCCGGATAGGCGAAGGTGAGGTCCTCGAGCGCGATCGAGCCGCCCTTGCGCTCAAGCGGCCTGGCATCCGGCCGGTCGGGCAGCTCATGCGGCGTCGTCAGCTCCTGAACCGCCTCGCCCAGCTTGCTCCAGTGATGCGTCATCTCGACGAAGGCTACAACGAGGTCGCGCGATGCATCGAGCAGCGCCACGCTGAAGGACGCAATCACGACGAGGTCGCCAGCGCTCAAGGTACCCTTCTGCCAGAGCAGCACGCCCCAGATCAGCATGCCGCCCGTGAGGAGGACGACGGACAATGCATGGCCCGTGCGCAGCTTCTCGATGAAATAGAGCGCCCGGCGGTGCGCGGCCACCTCGGTGCCCAATGCCCGGTTCAGTCGGTCACATTCGCGCCCCGCCGAGGCGAAGGAGCGCACGGCGGCGTGGTTTGCCACCGCGTCGACGATCTCGCCGCCGCTCTGCGCCGCGCGGCGCGCGTACTCCGCATGCAATGGCTGCCCCCGCAGCGCGCCGACCGCCATCACGGCGGCAAGCGCCGCGGCGACACCCGCCAGCACCATCGCCATCGTAGGGTGGATCATCGCCACACTGGCCAGCGATCCGACGATCGCAACGGCGGGCGGCAGCGCATTCCAGGCTAACGCATTCTCGATCGTATAGACGGCGGTCGCCGCAGCGGTAATACGGCCCGCCAGCGCGCCGGCGAAACGTTCACTGAAGAACCGCGCCGAGTGTCCAAGCAGGTGCCGAAAGAGATCGATGC
This sequence comes from Alphaproteobacteria bacterium, assembly GCA_036260035.1. Lineage (GTDB taxonomy): Bacteria > Pseudomonadota > Alphaproteobacteria > CACIAM-22H2 > CACIAM-22H2 > DATAAP01. Next base: position 4,732 of record DATAAP010000220.1, read on the forward strand.
GCAGATCGGCGCCGACGGCAGGAAATGTGCGCGCCGCGATCCAGCCGCCCGCGCGCCAGCACATGTAGTCGGTGCAGATCAGCGCCGCGAAAAGCGTCAGCGCGCTCCATACCGGCGCCATATGCTGCGGCCCCGCCGCGACGGCATCGACGAGAAATTTGAGCGAGTAGCGGGCGCTGACCGACGCGATGACCGCGGCGAGTACCGCCAACAGGAGCGCCCCGTGCGCCCAACGATGGCGCCACATGTAATGCGCGAGGAATGACAGCGGATTTCTGGGGATCACTGGAGGCAGCATCAACGCTATACCGGTTTCTGAGAACAAGCGTGTCGTTCGATCATCTCGCCTCGACACGGACCGTCCAACGCTGGAGACTTGCCGGATATTCCAGAACCCCCGGCATACGCACAGCTTCGCTACAGCGCGACGCTATCGGTATGCGTCGTTCAGCAACACGCCAAGTAAGCAGTAGTTCCCTAGCCGATTGGAGAGCGTAACCGTGCTGCCTACCCCCGCAGCGTTGCAGCAAGTCAGCGTCGTCCGTTGATTAAACCCGTCAACCTCGGCGGTTGCAGCGCCGTGACGTGTCCTCGCCAAGCTCGATTTGCAGCAATTGTGACAATAGTGCGCAGGCGCAGCTGAAAATCGTCACAAGGCGTGCGGCTAGTTCTGCGACTGCGCCGCTGGCACACGCCTCGTCGCCCGCAGCGTATCGGCGAGCCAGCCCAGCGCCGCGGCGATGCGTGCCTGGTCCCGCAGGTCGCGATGGACCATCAGCCAGATCTCCCGTGACAGCACGGCCGGTGGCCCGAGCCGCACAAGGCGCGGATCGCGCTCGGCGACCAGCGCGGGCAGCAGCGACCTGCCAAGGCCGGCAACCACGGCGCTGAGCAGGCCTTCGGCGTCGTTGACCAGAAGCGGTCCCTCCCCGTCGTTTCGGGCTGCGATCCAGCGCGCCTGCGGCAGATGACTCTGCCCCTCCTCATAGGTGATCCACGGCAGGTCCTCGGAACGTGCACCGCGACGCGCATAGGTAGCGTAATCGAGCCGGCCGATCCGGCGCGTGAGTGCTACACCCGCCTTCGGCCGCGCCAGCCGTACCGCAATGTCCGCCTCGCGCCGAGTCAGACTCAAGTTGCGCGGCTCGGCTATCAGTTCTATGCGCAGGCGCGGCTGCGTAGCCAGCAGCTTCGGCAAAGCGGGAATCAGCACGCGGTTGACCAGCAGCGGGACGGCCGTGATCCGCACGAGTCCCTCCGTCGCGGCATCGGCGCCGGCGATGTCGCGTTCGAGTGCCGCGGCCGCCTCTTCGACCTGCGCGGCGCGTGCGATCGCGGCGCTGCCTGCCGTCGTGGGCGACAGGGCGCCGTCGACGCGCTCGAACAGCCGCGCGCCGATGGCCCTTTCCGCGGCGGCGATGCGGCGCGACACCGTCGTCTGATCGACGCCGAGCCGTCGCGCAGCGGCGGCCAATGTCCCTGCCCGCGCTGCAGCGAGCACGTAGCGCAGATCGCTCCACTCCATGCCCTGCATTTTCGCAGATCATGGCGGCAATCTCGATGATTTCCTTGCAGTGTGCAGCCGCCTATTCCTGACGGCAGTTTAAGCGACGAGGCGCCGCATGCTGTACGTAGTGCTGTTCACCGACAACCCCGCCCGGGCCGAGGCGCGGATGCGCCTGATGCCCGCGCATCTCGACTTCCTCGAACGCAACAGCGCCCGCGTGCGCGCCGCGGGTCCGCTCCGCGAGGGCGACGGTGCGCCAGCCGGTGGCTTGTGGTTGGTCGAGGCGGCCGACCTCGCCGAGGTCGAAACGCTCTACCAAGAAGACCCCTTCTGGCCGACTGGCCTGCGGCAGTCCGTGCGGGTACTGCAATGGACGCAGGTCTTCGCCGATGGACAGCGCTTGATTAAGGTGACCGCGGATCGTTAACCGAGACAGTGCGGCGGGCAGCCGTCCTCCCAGAACGGACGGGCCGGCCAGGTCCGGTCCTTGCGGCCCTTGCCCGCCGGCGCCGGTCGCACCTGGGCCCACCATCCATGCGCGCACGCCGATCGCCATGCCATCTGGTCCGCGATCGGCAAGCCGGAGCCCGAGAACGCTGCCTCCAATGCGGCGCAGGCCGCGCGCACGGCGCGGTCGCTCGCCTCGCTCGGCCGCCGGGCATGGTCGAGGAAAGCAGCGGCGAGCGCCTCCATCGCGGCGACATGCGGCCATGCACGATCGAGCGCCCATGCGGCGAGCCATTCGTCGACGATCTTCGAGATGGCAGCTTCGCGCTCGAGATCCTTCATCTTCGTTGCCGTCAGCAGCATGTGCCGCATCAGCTCGGCGCGCGCGTGCACTTCGCGCGCCCCAAGTGCTGCCTCGCGCATCGCGACAATGGCGGCGTCCGCCTGGGCGCGAAGCTCGTCGACGAGATAAGGCATGGTTCTCTTCCTAGAATGTCGCGAGGGCGGCGATCAGCCGCTCGAAGAAGCCGTCCGCGTCAATGCGTTCGATCACATGCGCATTTGCAGGGCGCCGCGTCGAGCCCCACCAGTCGATGGTCGAGCGGCCGATCGTGCCCTCGCTGCAGGTCTCGACCGCGACATGGCAGTCGCGGCCGGTGAACAGCTCCGGCCACAGGAGCCAAGCGATCACGCAGGGATCGTGCTGCGGGTGGCCCTGCACGCCGAGCTTCACCTTGGCGCCCGGGCGCGGACGGCTGGTCATGCCGGCGACGGCGCGCGCGACCTTCGACTCCAGCGCCGTGATCTTTGCGACATGCTCCAGGGTGCAGACGGCCTGGTGCGTGGCGTGCAATCCGAACATCACGATCGGCACGCCGAGCTGCAGAACGATCTGGGCAGCATGCGGATCGACGTAGAAATTGAACTCCGCCGCCGGCGTGATATTGCCCATGTCGCGCGCACCGCCCATCATGGCGATGCGCGCCACCTTCGCGGCAAGCGCCGGCTCCTGCGCGAAGACCAGCGCCAGGTTCGTCAGCGGGCCGATCGGGCAGAGCGTGATCGAGCGGTCCGGTGCCTTGCGCAACGTCTCGATGATGAATGCCACGGCATGCTGCTCGCGCGGCTTGATCGTCGGCGCCGGCAGATTGGCGCCTTCGAGCCCGTCAGGCCCGCAGATGTATTCGGCCGTGCACAGTTTGCGCAGCAGCGGGCGGCTGGCGCCGAGATAGACCGGCACGTCGGGCCGCCCCGCGACTTCGAGGATGCGGAGCGCGTTGGCGGTGGTCAGGTCGAGGGAAACGTTGCCGGCGACCGTGGTGATGCCAAGCAGGTCGAGCCGGTCCGACCCGGCGAGCGCCAGCAGGATCGCCAGCGCGTCGTCCTGTCCCGGATCAGTGTCGATGATGATGGGAATGCGGCTCATGCGGCGCGCGGCATCTGTCCAGTCATGACGAGATGGGCAAGATCGTCGGCGCTGAGCCCGGCGGCCGGCAGATCCGCGACCTTGCGCCCGCTCTTCAACACCACGACACGCGTCGCCACTTCGATGACGTCGGCCATGTTGTGGCTGATCAGGATCACCGTGGTGCCGCCGCGGTGCAGCTCGCGGATGAGGTCGAGCACCTGCCGGCTTTCTGCAACGCCCAGAGATGCCGTCGGCTCATCCATGATGACGAGCCGCGCGTTCCACCGCAGCGCCCGCGCGATGGCAACGGCTTGGCGCTGCCCGCCCGAGAGCATGTCCACCGCGCGGTCGGTGTCGCGGATATTGACCTTGAGCCGCGCCAGATAGCCGCGCGCCTCGTCCATCATGCGCCGCTTGTCCAGCATGGCGACGCCGGGCAGCCAGCGCCGCGTCAGCTCCGAGCCGACGAATACGTTCTGCCAGATGGCGAGGCTCGGGGCGAGCGCCAGATCCTGGTAGATGGTAGCAACCCCGGCCTTGAGGGCGTCGAGCGGCGAGCGGAACGCGATCGCGCGGCCGTCGAGCTCCATGCGGCCGCTGCTCGGCGCGTGCGCGCCGGAGACGACTCGGATCAGGGTCGACTTGCCCGCACCATTGTCGCCGACGATGGCAACAACTTCGCCAGCGTGGACGTCGAGATCGACCCCGCGCAGCGCGGCGACCGCGCCGTACGATTTCGCAACCGCAACCAGCCGCAGCAGCGGCGCCCCTGCGCTCATTTCATCATCTGGTCGACATTGCTGGCATCGACCAGCACGGCATCAACAATCATGTAGGGCCCGGACACCACCTTCTCCTTCGGCGTCTTCTTCACCACGATCTGGTCCATCGCCTCGACCGCTGATGTGCCCATCTTCTCGAACGGAATTGCGACCGTCGCCGTGAACAGGCTGTCCGGATCCTTGATGCGGCGATACGTCTCCGGCCCGCCGTCGATACTGACGAGATGGACCTCGCCGCGCTTCATGCCCTGCGCGCGCAGCAGGTCGTCGATCACATAGGCCTGCCCGTCGAACGAGGCCCAGATGCCTTGGAACTTGCCACGGTTCTGCAGGATCAGCGCCTGCATGCCGTTGCGCACGTCCTGCTGCCAGCTCTGGGTGCGTGCCATGCTGTGGCTGCCGAGCACCTTCACCGCCGTATTCTCGGACAGCACGACGTCGAGGATCTTGCCGCGGATGCGCGAGGCGACGTTGTTCTCATAGCGGCAGGCCAAGATCTCGCCGCGGAAATTGATCTTGCCGAGCAGGTACAGCGCCGCCTGCGAACCGACCTGATAGTCGTTGACCTGGATGTCGAACAGCGTGTGCGGGCTCGTACCCGCCACCGTGGTGATCACCGGGATGCCTGCCTTCTTGGCCGCCGCGAGCTGCGCGTCGGCCTCGACCGGCTTGCCCATCGCGATGATCATGCCGTCGACCTTGGCCTGGATCAGCGCCTCGATCTGCTCGGCATGCTTGGGCAGGCTGCCCTCGGAGTTGAGAATCTGCACCGTCCAGCCCTTCGCCTTCGCGGCAGCGGCGGCCGCGTTCGCGACGCGCGCATGGGTCTCGGACGACATCTGGAAGGCGATGATGCCGAGCGTGAAGGCATGCGCCGACGCGGCCGACAGCAGACCGACCGCCAGCGCGGTACAGAGCAGAACTCTCCTGATCATGGATTCCTCCGTTTCATCAGACGCTGAATGCCGCTTGCTTGAGCGTCGAGGCCGACAGTGCCACCGACCCGACGATGATTACCCCGAGCATGATGTCCTGCACATAATAGGGTGCGCCGAGCAGGACGAGGCCGTTGCCGAGCATGCCGATCAGTCCGGCGCCGAGCAGCGTGCCGGGCACGTTCGCGCGTCCGGGCTCGAACATGGTCATGCCGAGCAGCACCGCCGCGATCGCGGTGAGCAGGAAATCGCCCGCCATGTTGGGGGCCGCGGAGTTGAGGTGCGCGGTCAGCAGGACCGCGGCGAGCCCGGCGCAGAAGCCGGAGAAGGCGAGCGCGAAGAGCTTCATGCGCCGGATCTTGATGCCGGCAAGCCGGGCCGCCTCGCTCGCCTCGCCGGTGAACACGAGGTGCAGACCAAGCCGGGTCTGCTTCAGCAGAAAGAGGACGAAGAGCGCAGCACCTGCCATCCACAGCACCAGCGCCGGAATGCCGAGCACACTGCCGCGACCGAGCGCGAGGAAATCGGGGTCCCAGCGGCCGACGAAAGCGACGCCGCCTGTGACCGCAAAGGCGAGTCCGTTCGCGACCGCTGCGGTCGCGAGTGTCGCGATCAGCGACGGGATCTTGAGCAGCGTGACCAGCAATCCGTTCAGGATGCCGGCGAACAGGCCTACGGCGATGCCGGCGAAGACTGCCAGCGTCAATCCGTAGCGATGATGAATCAGTCCGCCCGTCAGCACGGCCGCGAAGCTGCAGACGCTGGCAAAGGAGAGGTCGAGCTCCGCCGCCGTGAGCGCCAGACCGAAGCCGAGGCCGAGGATCGCAAGGAAGCTGATCTGCTTAAGAACGTTCAGCAGATTTGTCGGATTCAGGAAGTTCGGCGCGAGGGCCGCGAACGCGCAGAACACGATGGCGACGGCGAGCGCAGTCCCGTAGGTCGCGATGAAGCGCCTGCTGTCGAACGGTCTCGTCTCCTGGCCAATGTTCAAGAACTCCCCCCGCGCCGCCTGCCCCGTCATACCATGTCCGTTCGGCGGCGTGCAGCGGCCGCGTCGGCTTCGGCGAGGGCGGCCTCCTTCGCCTGCTGATACAGCGTCGCGCGCTCCGCATAGAGCCCGGCGAATTTCCTGCGCGGCTCGAACACCCGTTCGACGGGACACATGCGGGCCGCCGACGCGCCGACGCTGGAAAACCAGCCAAGCCCCACGGCCCCTGCCATCGCTGCGCCGATGAGGCCTGCCTCCGCGTGGGGCGTGCGGACGAAAGGTAACCCGGTCACATCGGCTTTGAGCTGGCACCAAGCGTTGGAGCGCGCCCCGCCGCCCGAGACGCGCACTTCGCGCAGGGATTCTCCGCTTCCGGTTGATGCGATCGAGAGAATGTCCCGCACCGCGTGCGCGCTGCCCTCAAGAGTCGCCCAGAGAAAGGCGTCGGGGTCGTGCTCACGCGCAACACGATGGAACGCGCCGCGGATATCGGTGCGCCAGAGCGGGACGCGCTCCCCGGCCAAATAGGGCAGGAGAAGGGGCAGATCCGCGCTGGGCGCGCGGCGCGCAACGCGCTCCACTGCTGCGGCGAGCGGGCCGCGCACGCGGAACGTGCGATGGCACCAGGCTATGGCATCCGCGCCGATCTGCGTCGGGCCACCCACCTGATACAGGCCGTCGCCCCACGCGATCGACACGAGTCCGCGCACGCTCCGCCGCCTGCGGCCCAGAAGACCGACCGCTTCCGTGGTGCCGGCGACATCGTAGGCCTGCCCGGCCAGCACCGCACCCGATCCCGTTACCGCGGCCCAGGTGTCCATGGCGCCGGCGAAGACCGGTAGGCCTTGGAGCCGGCCGAACGGCGTCTCTTTGGCGATGACGCGTCCGACCGGCGCCCATGGCGCCTTTCGCGGAAGCGCGAGCAAGTCGAGGCAACGCTGCAGCCAGCCCGGCGCGGCAGGCGGTCGGCGCAGCGCATCGAACCGCGAATAGGTGACGCTGTCGGCCGCGATCTCGCCGGTGAGCCGCGCATTGAAGAAGTCCTTCGGCTCCACCACATAGGAGAGCCGCCGGAACAGCCTCGGCTCAACGCGCGCCGTCCAGGCGAGCCGCGCCAGCGGGTGGAACGCCGTGACCGCGTCAGCCGGGTTGCGTGACGGGAAATGCACCGCGACGCGCGCGATGTCGCCTTCCGCGCGCCGATCCCTAAACAGGAGGGCTGGTCGCAGCGGAACCAGATCGCGATCGAGCAGGACCTGGGCACGGGTGAGGCCGGAGAAACACAACCCCCGCACCGCCGCGGCGCGTGGCAAGGCGTCGAGGACGCGGCCCACGCAGCGCCGCAACGCCTGCCACCAGCGCTCAGGGTCGATCTCGCTCCAGCCCGGGCGGGGCTCGTCGCCGCGGAGCGTCACGGCCGCCATAGCGAGGAGACGGCCCCTGCCATCAACCGCCGCCGCGCGCATCGAGCCGGCGCCGAGATCGACCGCTAGAACGACCTCAGTCCGCCGCACAATGCCCGCCCCGCGAAGACTCGAATTATGCGGAGACTAGCATGAGCAGCGAGGCCGCGTGCGCTCGATCCGGCGCTCACGGACGCAGTACGATCTTCGCGGCGGCAGTCCGACCGTGGTCGAGGTCGGCGAAGGCCCTGGCGCCGTCCGACAGCGGTCGCTCCTCCACCCAGGCCAGCTTGCCGAGTCGGCCCTCGTGCAGTGCCGCCGCACTCGCCGTCAGATCGACCGCCGTGTAGGTGTACGTGCCGATCAGGGTGACTTCCTGCAACGTGATCTTGCGCCAGTCCGCTGCGCCGGCGCTGTCCATCAGTCCGATATGGACGATCACGCCACCCGGCTTCACGGAACGGATCGCCGCCTGCCGTGTCGCGCTCGCGCCGACCGCATCGATGACCAGATCGAAGCCGTTCGGGTCGGGCTGTGTCGCCACTGGATCGTATGCCTCGACGCCGGCGTCCTTGACGGAGGAACGCCGCAGCGCATTCGTCTCGCCCAGCAGCACGCGCCGGCCGCCCATCGCCTGCGCCCACAGCGCCGACAGCAACCCGACCGAGCCGCCGCCGAGCACGAGCGTCTTCCCCTCGCTGAGCGGCCGCGCAAGCGCCCGCACGCCAAGATGCACCGCGTGCAGCGCCGTCGCCGCCGGCTCGGTCACCGCGGCCGCGGTCGCGCTCATGCCGGCCGGCGCCTCGATCAGGTTTTCCTCCGGCATCGCGATCAGCTCGGCAAAGGCGCCTTGCCGGTTCATGCCGATCAGCTTGCGCTCAGGGCAAAGATTGGCGCGGCCGCCGAGGCAGTAGTCGCAGAGCCCGCAGGTCACCAGCGGATTGAGCACGACTCGCCGGCCCTTTGCCGCGCCGGCGATCACCTCGCCCGCCGCCTCGTGGCCGAGGACCAGCGGCGGCACGCGGCGCGGGTCGTGGCCGTGATAGCCATGCATATCGGAGCCGCAGATGCCGACCGCATCGACGCGCACGAGTGCCTCGCCCGGGAGCACCGCGGGATTGGGCTCGTCGCGATAGGTCACCTCGAGCGGCTTGGTGTAGACGAGTGCTTTCATGCTCTCAGCGCGCGGTGAAGCCGCCATCGAGGAAAATTGTCTGGCCGGTGACGTAGTCGGATGCCGGCGACGCGAGGAAGACGGCGAGTCCGTGGATGTCGTCCATCCGGCCGTTGCGCCCGATCATGGTCTGCGCTGCGAGTTTCGCGGCCAGCGCCTCGTCCTTGAACACCGGTGCGGTCAGCGCAGTCGGAAAGAAGCCAGGCGCGATCGCGTTGCAGCAGATGCCGCGCGGCGACCACGCCTCCGCCATGGCGCGGGTGAGCTGCATCACCCCGCCCTTGCTGGCGCCGTAGCTGATGCCGTTCGCGAAAGCACGCACCGACTGCAGCGAGGCGATGTTGATGATGCGGCCCCAGCCGCGCGCCGCCATCGCAGGCGCGAGGCGTTGGGCGAGAAAGAATGGCGCTGAAAGGTTGATCGCCAGGGTCGCATCCCAACCCTCCTCCGTCACCTGGTCCGCCGGCTCACGCGTGTTGATGCCGGCCGCGTTGACCAGGATGTCTGGCGCGCCAAAAGGATGCGACGCGGCCTCGGCGACGCGGGCGATCTCGCCGCGGCGCGCGACGTCGGCGGCGACCGCCTCAGCCTGCGCGCCGGACTCGCGCAGCGACCGCGTCACTTCATCGAGCGCCGCCTTGCGGCGTGCTACGGCGACGATACGTGCACCCGCACCGGCAAGCGCCTCGGCGATGGCACGGCCAAGGCCTGAACTTGCGCCGGTGACAAGCGCGGTACGCCCCCTCAGGTCGAAGAGGTGGCGGATATCCGGTATCGCGCTCATCCCGCGAGGTCGAACTGCCGGTCCGGAAAGTACTTGGCCAGGCGGCAGTCGGCGGTGCGCGCGTGCGCCTCCATGCCTTCCAGCCGCGAGATGCGCGCGCTCGCCACGCCGACGCCGGCATTCGCTTCGCGGCTCATGCGCTGGTACGTCACCGTCTTGATGAACTTGCCGACGCTGAGGCCGCCGGTGTAGCGCGCGGCACCCTTGGTCGGCAGAATGTGGTTGGGGCCGGACGCCTTGTCGCCATAGGCGACCGTCGTCTCCTCGCCGAGGAAGAGCGAGCCATAGTTGCTGAGCGATCTGAGCCACCAGTCGAGATCCTTGGCGTGCACTTCCAGATGCTCAGCGGCGTATCGGTCGCTCGCCTGCATGGCTTCCTCCCGCGTATCGACCAGCACGACCTCCCCATAGTCGCGCCACGCCGACAGTGCCGCGGTCCGGTTCGGCTCCGGCAGCCGCTCGGCGATTCTCGGCACGCGCTCGAGTGCGGCCTCGGCGATCCGCCGGGAGGTCGTCACAAGCCAGGCGGGCGAGTCGGGGCCATGCTCGGCTTGGCCGACCAGATCGGTCGCGACAATCTCCGGATCGGCCGTGTCGTCCGCAATCACGCAGATCTCCGTGGGTCCAGCAAACAGGTCAATGCCGACGCGGCCAAACAGGATGCGCTTTGCCTCGGCGACGTAGCGGTTGCCGGGGCCGACGATAATGTCGGCGGCATGTCCGGTGAACAGGCCGAAGGCGAGCGCTGCCACACCCTGCACGCCACCCAGAGCCAGCACCGTGTCGGCGCCGCAGAGATCGAGCGTGTAGAGGATCGCCGGGTGCACGCCCTCTGTCCCGCGCGAAGGCGAGCAGGCGATCACATTGCGCACACCGGCGACGCGCGCCGTCGTGACCGACATCACGGCGGAAGCGACATGCGCATAGCGCCCGCCCGGCACATAGCAGCCTGCCGTCGCGACCGGGATCAGCCGCTGCCCGGCGCGGAGGCCGGGCAGCAGGTCGACTTCGAACTCCGTCAGGCTGTCGCGCTGATGCTGCGCGAAGCTGCGCACGCGCTCGTAGGAGAAGCGGATATCGTCTTTCAGGGTCTCCGACAGCCGCTTTGCGGACTGCGCGATCGTCTCGCGCGAGACGACGATGTCGCCTTCCCAGCGGTCGAGACGCTTCGCGTAGTCGCGCGCCGCCGCCTCGCCGCCGGCTTCGATCTCGCGCAGCATCGTCTCGACCGCTGCGCGCGCCTCGTCCTCGCCCGTGGCCGGCGTCTTCGCGGCGCGCTTCAGGTAGGTGACCGTCATCGTCATGCTCCCCAGTTATCGCGCTGCGGCGGGAGAGCCTGTCGCAGCGCTGTCGTTCACTTGGCGTTGGCGAAGTCGCGCAGCTTCGCGTTCGCGGCGACGCGCTTCATGTACTCGTCGGTGATGAACGACTTGGTGTCCGGCACTTCCTGCAGCGTGCCGGTCGACTTCAGGTATTCGCCAAGCTTGGCGTACCACTGATCCGCCGTGGAGGCGCCGCTTGCGCGGTCGAGCAGCTTGATCTGCTCGTCGAGCGTGAAAGTCGGGCGCGTATCGATCTCGGTGGCGAGATACTTCTCCGGCAAGGTCACGCCACCCTGCTCGTAGAACTTCTTCATGAGTTGGATCGTCTCGGCCCGGTTGGCCTTCTGCCACGCGATCGAGCGCAGATAGACCGCAAGGTAGGCTGCGACCTTGTCCGGATTATCCTTGGCGTAGTCCGCCCGCACGATCAGCGTGCCGGGCACAGCGACACCGACATCCTTGCCCGAGCAGATCACGGCCGCGTCGGCCTTTTCCTCGAGCGTGTAGATGTTCGGCGCCCATACGCCGGCGAGCATGCCGTTGCCGCTCGAGAAGGCGGAGATGATCTGCGCCTGGCCGAGATTGACGAGCTGCATGTCATCGCGCTTCAGGCCCCATTTGCCGAGACAGGCCAGCGAGGCGTACTCGCCGGTCGAGTTGGTGGTCAGCAGGAGCTGCTGGCCCTTCAGCGAAGCGGGATTGGCCTTGATCCTGTCTATGTCCTTCTTGCGTGCGACCACGGCGTTGCCGGCCGATTCGTCGTTGGTGATGCCGATGGTCAGGATGTTGAAGCGCTGCGCGCCGAGCACGGCGGGCGCCGAGCCGGTGCCCCCGACGTCCCATGACTTCGCGGCTGCCGCGGCGACCTGCGGCGCGCCAGCGGCGAAGGTCGAGAACTCCGGCTGCAGGCCTACTTCCTTCCACCAGCCCTTCTCCGTCGCAATGAAATACGGCACCGACCAGTAGAGCGCGGGCTGGTAGCTCACCTTGATCGGCGACTGCGCCGCGGCGGGTGCTGCGAGTGCTATGGCCAGCCCGACGCCGAGCACGGCCTGCTTCAGTGTGGTCATGTTGGCTTCTCCTCCCTTTCTATTCGGTTCCTGCGATCTGCTCGCGCAGCAGCTTCCACAGATGCGTGCGCATGCCGGTGAAGGACGGCAGGTCCATCACCTCCTCAATGGCGCGCGCGTCCCATTCCTCGGCGCGGCGGGTCGCGGCGACGTCGAGGATCTCCCGGATGCGGCCGGGATTGCGGGCCAGCACGACCACGCGGTCGGCGAGATAGACCGCCTCATCGACGCTGTGGGTGATGAACAGCACAGTGCGCGGGTTGAAGCGCGACAGGCGGATCAGCTCTTCCTGCATCACCGTGCGCGTCTGCGCATCGAGCGCGCCGAACGGCTCATCCATCAACAGCACGTCGGGGTCGATCGCATAGGAGCGCGCGATCGCCACGCGCTGCTGCATGCCGCCGGAGAGCTGGTGGGGGAAACTGTCCTCGGTGCCCTGCATGCCCATGAGCTCCAGGTACTTGCGCACGGCGTCATCCTGCTCGGCGCGCGAAGCTCCCTTGCACTTCAGGCCGAAGGCGATGTTGTCGCGGACGGTCTTCCACGGGAACAGCGCGAATTGCTGGAAGACGACGGCGCGGTCAGGGCCAGGCGCCGTCACCGCACGGCCGCCCACGCTCACGGAGCCGGAACTCGGGAATTCGAGTCCCGCGGCCATGCGCATCAACGTGGTCTTGCCGCAGCCGGACGGGCCGACGATGGCGACGAACTCCTTCTCCGCCACATCGAGCGTGATCCGCTCGATGGCGGTGAACGTGCCGCCGCCGCGCGGGAATACTTTCGTGACGTCCTCGAAGGCGATGTTCTTCACGCGACGTGGCCCCAGCGTTTCCGGACCGTGCGTTCCGCCAGGCGCAGCAGCACGTCGATGGCAAGCCCGACGGCGCCCACCGCGAGCATCCCGGCCATCACGATCGCCGGCGACAGGTTGCTCTGCCCCTGCACCATGACGTAGCCGATACCGGCAGACACCACGATCAGCTCGGCGCCGATCAACGACTGCCAGGCGAGCCCGGCGCTGACACGCAGGCCAGCGACGATCGACGGCAAGGCGCCTGGAAGCAGCACCTCGGCAATGATCCGCACATTGCGCGCACCCAGAGTCTGCGCTGCCTCGACCAGCCGCGTCTCGACGAGCTGCGCGCCACGATAGGCGTTGATAACGCAAGGGGGAAACGCGCCCGCGAAGATGACCATGACGGGGCCGCCGATGCCGGTGCCGAACCACAACGCTGCGAATGGCACCCAGGCGAGCGGTGCTATGAAGCGCAGGCCTTCGAAGATCGGCGAGACCGCATCATCGATCACGCGGTAGCGGCCCATCACGAGCCCGAGCGGCACACCGATCAGCGCGGCGAGACCGAAGCCCATCGCGAAGCGCTGCAGGCTGGCAAGGATATGCGCCTGCAGCAGGTTGCCGGCAAACGGCTTCTGCGTCATCGTCCAGCCCGCCTCGAGGACGGCGAGCGGCGACGGCAGCACTTGCTTCGAAACCAGGTCGCTCGCAGCGAGCGCCTGCCAGCCGCCAAAGAACAGCGCAGCGCCTAGCGCCGTCAGCAGCAGCAGCTCGCCTGGCCTGGCGGTCCTGTTCACCGCCGCCATGGCACAGCCCATTTTTCGATCTGCACGAGGACCTGCGTGGTTAGCGCGCCGAGGACGCCGACCGTCACCATCGCGACCGCGATCATCGCTGGGTAGATGTCGCGATAGGCAATGTCGAGCACGCGGCCGAGCCCGTAGAAGGCGCCAACCAGCTCTGCCGCCACCAGCGTGGTCCACGACGCCTGCAAGGACAGCCGCAGGCCGGTGAAGATCATCGGCAGCGAGCCCGGGATGACGATCTCCCACAGGACGCGCGCGCTTGAGGCGCCATGAACGCGCGCGGCCGCGACGAAGACCGGATCGATGTTGCGCGCCCCCGTATAGGCGTTGATCACGGACGGCACGAAGGCCGCGAACCAGATCACCATGACCTTTGCGGCATCGCCGAGGCCAAGCCAGACGATCGCCAGCGGAATCCAGGCGAGTGGCGGGATCGGCCGCACCAGCAGGAACGCGGGGTTGATGAGAGCCTCGAAACGCCGGCTCCACCCCATCAGCAGCCCGAGGGGGATGCCGGTCGCGACCGCCACCAGGAAGCCGAGCACGACCAGTCGCGTGCTGTGCCAGGCCTGTAGAAGAAGTGTGCCCCCGGCATAGCCGCGGGTCGCGATCTGGTCGGCAGCCTTCCAGAACTCCAAGGGCGAAGGAAAGCGGGCGCTGCCGACGGCCCCGCTGCCGGTCAGCACGAACCACGCGGCCGCCAAGGCGGCGATGCTCGCCAGTCCGATCAAGAGCCTGTTGCGGCTGCGAGGCACAGTTGGCGCTGCCGGCACCGAGAACGGTGCCGCCCTCCCAAGAAAGCGTTTTCACAAGGCAAGCATGCTGACCTTAGGGAGTCAACGGAGAACTTTGCATTCGTTTCGGTAGAATGCATAGAATGAAGCGTTGAGGCTACCTCAACCCTGAGAATGCGCTTTCACAAGTTCGGCAGGGACGAGCGTTGAACCGGATTACCATTCGCGAGGTCGCCGAAGCTGCAGGCGTGTCGATCGCCACGGTCAGCCGCGCGCTCAATGCACCGGCCCGAGTCAATCCCGACCTGCGCCGGCGGGTGACCGAGGCCGTCGACCGCCTGGGCTATGTCGCGGTCGGCGCCGCGCGGGCGCTGGCGTCGCGCCGCACGGGGGCGATCGGCGCGCTGGTGCCGACCCTCGACAACGCGATCTTCGCCGAATGCATCAATGCGCTGCAGCTTCGTTTAGACGATCATGGCTACGTGCTGCTGGTCGCGAGTGCCGACTACGACGCGCGCCGCGAGAGCCGCGAGCTCAAGGCGCTGGTCGAGCGCGGCATCGACGGCGTCGTGCTGGTCGGCACTGAGCACGATCCGGAAGTCTACCGCCTAGTGCAGGCGACCGCGGTGCCGGCCGTCATCACCTGGTCCTGCGATCCTGCGGCGCGCGTACCCTGCATCGGCTTCGACAACCGCGTCGCCGCGCGCCGGCTATGCCAGCATCTGCTGGAGCTCGGCCACCGGGACATCGCGATGCTCGCCGGCCTGCGCAAGGGCAACGATCGCGCTGCCGCGCGGGTCGACGGCGTACGCGACGCGTTGCAGACGCGCGGGCTCGATCTGACGCCGGAGCGACTGTGCGAACGGCCCTACACCGTCGCCGACGGACGCAACGCGTTGCGCCAGCTGATGTCCGCCACGACGCGACCGAGCGCCGTGATCTGCGGCAACGACGTGCTCGCCTTCGGCGCCCTGTTCGAAGCAGCCGCGCTCGGGCTACGCGTTCCGGACGACCTGTCGGTCACCGGCTTCGACGATCTCGACCTCGCCGCCCAGATGGTGCCGCCGCTCACCACCGTGCGCGTGCCTGCCGCCGAAATGGGCCGGCGCGCCGCGGATCAGCTCGTCGGCGTTGCCCGCGGCGAGCCGGCACCGCGCGTCACGGAACTCGAGGCGGCGATCGTGCTGCGCGGCTCGACCGGGGCACCTCGGTCGCGCCTGTCCTGAACCGTCGCCGCCTCAGCTTCCCGCCGAGGCGTGCACGTTGGGAAAGAAGAGATCCTTCCAAGACTCGGGGCGGACCTTGATCAGCCCCTTGCGGTACATGAAATCCGCCTGCGACATGATGTTGCTCGGTGCCAGCCCGAATTTCAGCAGGGGATCGCCGAGCATGGCGATGATGTCCTCGGGCGCCTCCTTGGTGCCGGTGACGCGGATGTAGTAGTCAGCAGCCGCCTTCTTGTCCCGCTCGATAAAGGCGAAGGCCTCCTGGATCGCCGCGACAAACGCGGCATAAGTCTTTGGGTTCTCGTCGTGGAATTTCGCGGTAGCCCACATGACGCTCGTCGTCGCAGGGCCGCCGAGGATGTCGAATGAGGACATCAGGGTCTTCGCACCCGCCGCGCGCTCGCGCGAGGCATACGGCTCGATGGTGAAGTGCGCTGTGATTTCGGAGCCCGGCAGCAGGAAAGCCTTCATCGCGTCGGAATGCGCGAGCGACACCGTGAGCGTGTCCAGCCTCTGATACTCGGCTTCGCCGAACACTTTCTCCGCGAGCATTTGCAGGTACATCGCCTGGTTGGAGACCTTCACCGCCGGCACGGCGATGCGGTCCTTGTCGGTGAGGTCGCGCACGTCCTTCACGGCCGGATTGCGGACATTGAGATAGTTGGGCACCGACGCCCATGCGCCGATGGACTTAACGTTCATCGTGCCTTTTGTCTTAGACCACAGCACGAGCAGGCTGGGGACGCCGCCCGTGGCGATGTCGAGATTCCCCGACAGCAGGCCGTCGTTCATGATGACGCTGTTGGCGAGCCGCGCCCAGGTGATCTTCGGCTCGGGAAGGCCAGCCGCCTTTGCGTGCTTTTCGACCAGCTTCTCCTTGTCCATGACGATGAACGGCAGATACGCGAGCCCGTCCTGGATCGCGATGCGGAGCTCGCGCGTCTCCGCGCGCGCCTTGACCGCTGCCGAAAGAAAAACAATGGCAGCGAGAGCGACCGATAGGAATCGACAGACCATAGCGGCAACCTCCCTGACGAAGCGGCGCGCAATTTGAGCCTTGTGCTGCGCCTCGAACGCATCATTGATAGCATGCGGAGTGCGGCGAGGAACTGCCGTTCCATTGCACGGAATTCGCCAGGAGATGCTCGAGGATGAGGCTGAAGGGAGAGGTGGCGCTGATCACCGGTGCCGCGGGCGGGATCGGCAAGGGAATTGCCATGCGGTTCGCAGAAGAGGGAGCGCGGGTCATCGTGAGCGACGCAGACGTCGCCGAGGCGCAGCGTGCCGCTGCTGAGATTGCAGGCAAGGGCGGTGACGCGCGGGCGCTCGGCTTGGACGTCACCAAGCCGGAGGAGATCGCAACCACCGTCGCCGACATCTCAAAGGAGTTCGGCCGTCTCGACATCCTGGTCAACAATGCCGGCGTGACCAGCCGCGTGCCGTTCCTGTCGATGACGTTAGATTTCTGGGAGCGTGTGCTGCGCATCAACCTGACGGGCGCGATGCTGTGCAGCCAGGCTGCCGCGCGTGCAATGATCAAGGGCGGCCGCGGCGGGCGAATCGTTAACGTCGCGTCCATTTCGGGACAGCGCGGCGGAAGCGAACGGGCCGCCTATGGTGCCTCGAAAGCCGGGCTCATCAATCTGACCGCCGTGATGGCGCTGGAGCTGGCGCCGCACGGAATCAACGTCAATGCGATAGCGCCCGGACCGACGGATGTCGGCCGACCGGTGCTGGGAGATCCCGCGCAGGCGCGCGCATCATTATCGCGCATGGCGATCAAGCGCAGCGCTCTGCCGGCCGAGATCGCCGTCGCCGCCGTGTTCCTTGCCGAGCGCGAGAACACGATGGTCACGGGCCATGTGCTCAACGTCGACGGTGGCTTCAACGCGAGCGGCATCGTCTACGATCAATAGGTCGAAGGGTTAACGTTGCCGTAGGCTCCCGAGGAGAGCGCCGACGGGCCCTCCCAACGCCGCCCCGGAGCTGGAGATACCCTGTCGAAGGGCCCCGAACCGGCGTTTTTACGACCCTCTTGACGGGACCGAGGCTGACCGCCGTAACCGCGGCAAACCTCATAATTATACATATATATCAGGATCTTACGAATTTAGCAAATATCGCGGACAGCGCTGGCCGGCCCCCCTATAATTGGGGTCCGCGTTGAGCAACGAGTTTCTCGCAGCCGTCGCGGATTCCTTTTCCGAAGGAAGCGGCCGCCGGGGTCCGATCGCCCCGGCGGCCATTTTGTTTTGCGATGCGGCTCGCTCGTTCGAGCGATTGCGCATTGTGTCGAAGATGAACGGTGTCGATGTCAGCTTCGCCCGTCATCGACGTGCGAGCGTTGCATCACATAGAAGCGCATCGCCTCGCGGCGCAGTGTGAACGTCACTGATCTCTTCAGAAGAGAGAACAACGCTCATGTCGTGCCGTTCGGTTCCATTCGATGACGTCACGCGTCATCGCACGTCGAGGATTTGGTCGCCGCTTCGGTCGATTGATGGTCGAAACGGGGTCATGGACGACTGGCACCCGCCGGACAGGGCGTTACTTTTTAATTGAATTCTTAACCTTGCAGGCGCAGAAATATGTTGCGGGGAGTCGATTCGCTGCTGGTCCGGTGATCCGGACAACGATGCGACACATTGATCGGAATGATGTCACATCCTGAGTGGAACGATCGATGCCCGAACGGCGCGGAATCCCCCGCGACGGAATCTTCGGAAAAGGAGCCCATCATGGCTGCGAAGAAGAAGGCGAAGAAGAAGAAGAAGTAAGCGCGTATCGCGCTTCTTGCGACGGGCGGCACCAAAGGTGCCGCCCGTTT
>DATAAP010000221.1:0-9020 GCA_036260035.1 Alphaproteobacteria bacterium
GCAGCGACAAAGTCCAGCGCGCCGCTATCGGCCATGTCGCGGCCGCCGACCCGCGGTTCGTCCCGATGGCCGTGGACGTAGAGGATGGCCGGGTGCTTCGCGGCCCCAGCAGGGATGGCCACGAAGATCTCCACCGCCCGGCCCTCCAGCCCATCAGGCCGCACGACTATCCGCTCAGCTCCTAGCGCGGGCGAAGCAATCATTGCCGCAGCGGCAAGAAGCCAAATGTGGGGCCGCCACATGGAAGATCGTCCTCTTGTGAAAGCGATCCTGGTTTGCGCTGACATTTCATCCTAACGCGCCGGCCGCGTGCGTGCTTTTCGCTTCGTCCTCTTCGGCGCATGGATGATGAACGGCCATTGCGTAGTGAAATACTCGTTCGCGTACTTGCTGAAGGCAGCCACCGCGCGGCGGGGCACCGCGGTGCGGAGCCGCAGACCCACCACCAGCGTCCGCGGCAGGTCCTCGAGGATCGGCACCGCCGCAACCTGCGTGCCGTCATAGGTATAGGGCATGCGCGGGATGGCGTTGAGGATGCCGTAGCCGCGGTGCCGGCCGACCAGCCCGCGCACCATGTCGTAGGAGCGGGTGCGGTAGACCACGCGCGGCTCGAGGTTGTAGGCGCGAAACAGCGACAGGAAATATTCGCGGCTGTGCGGCAGGTCGAGCAGCACCATCGGCTCCGCGGCGAGGTCGCGCAGGCTGACCGCACGCTTCGACGCGAGCGGATGGTCGACCGGCAGGATCGCGCGCGGCGGCAGCTCGGCCATCACCTCCGTCGTGAACTCGTCGCTCGTCGCATACGCGTAGGTCAACGCCATCTCGATGCGCCCAGTGCGCAGGCCGGCCAGGATCTCCTCCTGGTTCCATTCCTCGCAGCGCACCACGATCTCAGGGTGCAGCTTCTCGAAGCCTTGCAGTAGGCCTGGCATGACGAACGGCGCCAGCGTAAGGAAGCAGCCGACCGCGATCTCGCCGCGCAGGCCTTCGCCGAGTGCGCCGGCGCTGGCCTGGAACTCGCGCGCATGCGCCAGCAGTCCGCGCGCCTCCACCAGAATGCGCTCGCCTGCGGGCGTCAGGCTCAGTCCCTTGGCGTGGTGTCGGATGAAGAGCTGGACGCGGAAATCGTCCTCGATCTGCGCAATGGCGCCGGAGATGGACGGTTGCGACACGCCGAGCTGGCGCGCGGCGCGGGTCACACTGCCGGTCTCGGCGGTGGCGACGAAATAGCGAAGAGCGCGAAGCGAGAGCTGCATAGGATTTTCCGATCCAATTCGCCAAAAAATACTATTTTACCTAACAAAGGGCCATCCCTACGATTTCGAGCCACAGCAGCGGCGTTTTCACATCGGCGGCGAGGGATCCATGCTCCGTACCGGCAAAGAGTACCGTGAAGGCCTGCGCGACGGCCGCGAGATCTGGATGGACGGGGAGCGGGTCAAGGACGTCACCGCGCACAAGGCATTCAAGCCGATCGTCGACATCCGCGCGCGCATGTACGACATGGCGCACGAGGCGAAATACGCCGAGACCATGACCTATCTCGACGGCAACAACCGCAATTCGATCCTGCTGAAGCGCCCGATCGACCAGAAGGACTGGTGGGACAAGTGGCGCGCCTGCGACGCGGTGATGAACGACATCCGTGGCGTCGTCACGCGTGTGGGCGACGAGACGGTGGGCGAAATGTGGTCGCTCTATGACGGCCGCGATGTCCTCAACGAGATCGATCCGCGCTTCGCCGAGAATATCAACAACCACATCCAGGCAGTGCTGGAGAAGGACATCTTCCACGTCTCCGCGAACACCGACCCGAAGGGCGACCGTTCCAAGCGGCCGCAGGACCAGGACCCGGACATGATGGTCCATGTCGTCAAGGAGACGGACAAGGGCATCGTGATCCGCGGCGCGAAGTACGAGACGGCGTCGGCCTATGCCGACCAGGCCTTCCTCAAGCCGACCGTCGGCGCCTGGACCGACGAGAAGCTCTCGGACTACGCCGTCGGCTGCATCGTCAAGATGGGTGCGCCCGGCGTGAAGCACATCTGCCGCTCCGGTTTCGTCGGCAAGGGCTCGCCCGAGGATTACCCGCTCGCCAACAAGTTCGACGAGGTCGACACCCTGATGGTGCTCGACAACGTCCTGATCCCCTGGGAAGACGTTTTCTTCTACCGCTACACCAAGGCGGCGCAGTACATCCGCAGCTCGCTGCACCGTTACTCGGCATTCCCCTACGTGCTGCGCCTGCTCTATGTCGCCGACATGATGATCGGCGCCGCGCTGTGGAACTGCAAGCAGACGGGCCTCGACAAGATGCAGGCCGTGCGTGAGAAGCTGGCTGACCTCGTCTGCTACCGCGAAGGCATTAACGCGCACCTTACGGCTTCGATCACGCTGGGGCAGAAGAGCCCAGGCGGGCTTCTGATGCCGAATCAGTCGCTGCTCTATGCCGGCCGAATCCACGCCTGCGCCAACCTGCCCCAGGTGATGCACATCGCCCGCGAGCTGTGCGGCGGCCAGATCTGCGTAACGCCGAATGCGGCCGCCTTCCATAGCGGCGACAGCAAGCACTGGCTGGAGAAGTTCTATAGCCTGAACGACAACTGGCAGGCCGAGGACCGCCGCAAGCTGCTCGCCTTCGCACGCGACCTTCTCAATTCCGACTATGCAGGTCACCGGCTGACTTTCGTGCAATTCGCGCAGGCGCCGCACTTCAACCATCTCGCCGCGCTCTACAACAGCTTCGACTTCTCGGGCCCGCTCGACTTCGTCAAGCGCGCCGCCGATCTGTCGGACCGCGTCGTGAACGGGAAGGGCTGAGCCCATGGTCGACGCCGACCGCTTCCGCGAGGCCATGCGCCGCATGGCTTCCGGCGTGTCGGTGATCACCACCGACGGTCCGGCGGGCCGATTCGGCGTGACGGTCAGCTCGATGTGCTCGCTCTCGCTCGAGCCGCCGTCAGTGCTCGCCTGCGTGCACTACTTGAGCCCGGCGCTGCGCGCGATCGTCGACAATGGCGTGTTCTGCGCGAATGTGCTGTGCGCCGAGCAGACGCGCGTCTCGGAGAGCTTCGCGGGCCGCTTGCTGGAGCTGAAAGACGACAAGTTCGCGTGCGCCGAATGGGACCGGCTTGCGACCGGGAGCCCGGTGCTGCGCGATGCGTTGATCGCCTTCGACTGCCGCCTTAGCCGCGAGGTAGAGTTCGGGTCGCACCGCATCCTGATGGGGACGGTCGTCGAGCTTGCGGCGCGCGACGGCAAGCCGCTGATCTATGCCGACCGCAGCTACCGCTCAATCGCGGCCTGAAGCAACACGGGGGAATATAGGGGACGATGGCGCACCAGAGGTTTCGCAAGTTCAACACCAAGGACGTCTGGAAGGGCCAGGACATCGACAACGACCTGTGCATGGTCGTACGCGCCGGCAACATGGTGTTTGTGCGCGGGCAGACCGGCATGGACCTCGAGGGCAACATCCACGGCATCGGCGATCCGGCAGCGCAGACTGAGAACGCGATGAAGTGCATGAAGATCCTGCTGGAGGAGGCGGGCTCGCGCCTCGAGGATGTCTGCAAGATCGTCATATACGTGACCGACCGCGCCTATCGCGAGGCGGTCTACCGTGTGGTCGGCAAGTGGCTGAAGGGCGTCCATCCGGTCTCGACCGGCATCATCGTGCAGGGCCTGGCGAAGCCGGAGCTGCTGATGGAGATCGATGCCTTCGCGGTCATCCCGGACGACCGGAAATAGGGGAGGAGCCGCACACGCAGGGAGCATCCGTGGCCGTCATGACCGCAGATATTGTGCGGCGCCACCGCGCGCGGGGGCGACGGCGGCCCGCATCATCCCTGAAGTATTCGTGCCGATCTCCAAAGCCAAATCCGATCGGATATTTGAGCCGGCGCGAGCCAACTCTGAGTCTGCTCTTGTTCGGGGCAGGTGTTCTTTCCTTAGCGCAAAAACTAGTCAAGAAAAGATGCGCACCGCGCTGCCGCGTGTCGGGTGCGCGAATTTCGCCGCGCCAGCACGCGCATGCGCGACTGGCACCGGTCTTGCGAGATCAACAAGAAGACCCGCCACGGGCGGGCCCACGCGATGATTCACAGAGGAGGTCAGTGACATGAAGCGGACAGGATTGGGAGTGGCGTTGGCGCTCGGGCTTGCCCTGGCGGCTGGGCCTGCGCTGGCGCAGCAGAAGCTTGTCGTGAGCATTTGGGGTGGCAGCTGGCGGGACATGGTCGCCGAGACCGTCGGCAAGAAGTTCACTGCCGAGACGGGCGTGCAGGTCGAATATGTGACCGGCGGCACGATCGACCGCCTCAACAAGGCGAAGCTGTCGAAGGGCGATCCGGAAACGGACGTCGTGCTGACGACCAGCCATATCGGTTGGCTCTATGCTTCCGACGACCTGCTCGAGAAGCTTGACCTGTCGAAAGTGCCGAATGCGAAGGACATCTTCGAGGAAGCGAAGATCAGCCCCTACGCGGTCGGCCTGTGGTCGTATGTCTACACGATCGGTTACCGTCCCGACCTCGTGCCGGCGGACGTGCAGCTCACCTCGTGGCGCGATCTGTGGAATCCGAAGCTGAAAGGGATGCTCGGCATGCCCGACTTCGACCCCAGCCACATCATGGTGGTGTCGGCGATTCTCGCCGGCGGGGATGCCAAGAGCTGGGAGAAGGGTCAGCCGCTGCTGAAGCAGCTCAAGCCCAACATCAAGGCCTTCTACTCGTCCGACGCGACCAGTCAGGAGAAGATCGCCAACGGCGAGACGCCGATCCAGATCATCCTGTCTGGCAACGCCTTCCACAACATGGCGCAGGGCATCAACATGAAGCTGATCGTGCCGAAGGAGGGTGCGGTCGTCGGCATCGACAATGTCGGCATCAACAAGGGCACCAAGAAGCTCGACCTCGCCTACAAGTTCATCAACACCGCGCTCGATCCGGAGGTGCAGGCCGGCATCGTCAAGATCAAAAAGATGGGACCGATGAATGCCAAGACTCCGGTCGATCCGGAGCTTGCGAAGCTGCCTGGCCTCTTCACCAACGCCAAGCAGTGGAAGGAGGAGGCGATCATCATCGACCACAAGCTCCGCTCCGAGATGTTCGGCGAATGGCGGAAGTGGTTCACGGAGAACATCATCAGCGGCTGAGTCGCCAGTGAGGCCGTCCCCGGCCCTGATCCGGGGACGGCCGCCTTCCCGCCATGCGTACGTCCAGGAAATCGCCCTTCTTCCACTGGTTCGTGGTGCCCGCCGTGGTGCTCGCGGTCGTGTTCGTCTCGGCCATGGCGGCGCTGTTCCAATACAGCTTCCGCGAATACATCCCGGGCTCGATCGCCGTCGGCGGCTTCACCTTCGGCAATTTCGCGCGCATGGCGAAATGGCTCTACGTGCGCGTGTTCGTCGACAGCCTGAACTACGCGGCGCTCACAGCAGTCTTCAACCTGCTGCTCGGCTACCCGCTGGCCTACGCCCTCGTACGCTCGCGCTCGGCGATCCTGAAGTCGCTGATCATGATCGTGACGATCTCGCCACTCTTCACTGGCGACATCGTGCGCACCTATGCCTGGCTGATCGTGCTGGGCAAGAACGGCTTCATCAATTCCGTGCTGCGCGACCTCGGTCTGATCACGCAGCCGCTCGAGCTGCTCTACACGCCGGCTGGTGTGGTCATCGCGCTTGTGCAGTACTCGATGCCGGTGATGGTGATCATCCTCGCGGCCGCGATCAGCCATATCGATGTCGACTATGAGCGCGCGGCGGCGAGTCTCGGCGCGAGTCCCGTCAAGGTCTTCTTCAAGGTGACGCTGCCGCTCTCGGCACCCGGCATCGTCAGTGGGCTGATCACCATATTCGCGTGGACGCTGAGCGCGTTCGCGACGCCGCAGCTCGTCGGCGGCGGCAAGGTCAACATGATCTCCAACATGGTCTACAACATGGGGTTCTCGAATTTCGACTTCCCCTTCGCCGCCGTGCTCAGCATGACGGCGCTGCTGCTGACCATGGCGCTTCTGGCGCTGATCCGCTTCTCGGCGCAGCGCTTCGAGCGGATCGGGCTGCACTGATGCGGCGCGCGACCAGACGGCGGCTGACGAATGCGGCGTGGGCCGTCGTGCTTGGCCTGATCCTGATCTACATGGTCGTGCCGTCCATCGTCGTCGTTCTGGCCGCGTTCAACGACAAGGCCATACTGTCCTTCCCGCCGCAGAGCTGGTCGTGGCGCTGGTTCAATAAGGCGATCAACTACGACGATTTCCGCAACGGATTCTACAACGGCCTGTTCGTCACCGCCTGGGCCTCTGGCATCGCGCTGGTCGTTGGCACGGCCTTCGCTTATGCGATCGACCGCTTCGAGTTCCGTGGCAAGCGGCTGCTCGAGACGATTCTGCTGTCACCGCTCGTCATCCCGCATTTCACTGTCGGGCTCGCTTTCCTGATCCTCGCTTCTCAGCTCGTGCTGACGCGGACGTTCTTCATCGTCGTGGTGACGCACGTGATCCTGGTGCTGCCCTTCGTTCTGCGCAGCGTCTATGTCTCGCTCAGGAACCTCGACACGACGGTGGAGCGCGCCGCTGCGAGCCTGGGAGCCACGCCGCTGCAGGTGCTGCTGCGGATCGATCTGCCACTGCTGGCCCCCGGCCTGTTCGGCGGCTGGCTGTTCGCGGCGATCCTGTCCTTCAACGAGTTCACCGCTTCCCTCTTCGTGACGGGCCAGCGCACGCAGACCCTGCCGGTCGCGATGTATACCTATGTGCGCGAATACGCCGACCCGTCGATGGCGGCGATCTCGACGATGTTCATCGTCTCGACCGCCATCATCCTGGTGATCGCCAACCGGTTCCTCGGCCTGCAGCGCATCCTGGCGATCGAGGCGCAGCGATGAACAATATGAGTCCGACGATGGAAAAAGCGGCGATTGCGGGCGACGCGGCCGTGCAGCTCGATGGCGTGACCAAGCGCTTCGGCGGCGTGACCGCGGTCGCCGACACTTGGCTCAAGGTGCGGCGCGGCGAGTTCCTGACCCTGCTGGGCCCGAGCGGCTGCGGCAAGACAACGCTGCTAAACCTGATCGCTGGGTTCCTGGAGCCCGATACCGGCGAGCTGTTCATCGATGGCGAGCGCGTGACGGACACGCCGCCGCACCGCCGCTCGATCGGCATGGTGTTCCAGAATTATGCGCTATTCCCGCACATGAACGTCGCGGACAATGTCGCCTTCGGCCTCAAGATGCGTAAGACGCCGCGCGAGGAGATCAGGAAGCGCGTCGCCGCGGCGCTCGATATCGTGCGGCTCGGCGGTCTGGGCGAGCGGCGGCCGCGGCAGCTCTCGGGCGGGCAGCAACAGCGCGTCGCGCTCGCCCGCGCCCTCGTGATCAACCCGCAGGTGCTGCTGCTCGACGAACCGCTTTCGGCGCTTGACAAGAACCTCCGCGCAGAGATGCAGGTGGAGCTCAAGCAGATCCACCAACGCGTCGGCATCACCACCGTGTTCGTGACCCACGACCAGGGCGAGGCGCTGTCGCTGTCCGACCGCATCGCCGTGATGTCGAACGGCCTGATCCAACAGATCTCGCCCCCCAACGAGGTCTACCGTCGGCCGGCCAACAGCTTCGTCGCGTCCTTCATCGGCGACATCAACCGCATTCCCGGCCAGCTGGTCGGCCGCGCCGGCGCAGCATTGGAAGTCGAGATCGCGGGCGGCCGACGCATCGTCGTGCCAGCCGGCGATGGGACGCTGGCGGTGGGCGATCCCGTCGCCATCTATCTGCGGCCCGAATGCCTGTCGCTCATGGCGCAGCCCGGCAGCGCGCAGGTCGCCACCGGCGCCGTGCAGGCGCATGTCTATCAGGGCACGCATGTCGACGTGCATCTACAGTGCCCAGATATCGGCGCCCTGCATGTACGTGCACCGCGCTTCGACGTGATCGAGCGCTTTCCCGTCGGCGCCTCTGCGAGCATCGCCGCCGACCTGTCCGAAGCGCTGGTCTTTCCACGACAAGGGTAAATGCCGAATGACGTACTCCATCGCCGCGCGCTGCTCTAGGACCGGGGCGTTCGGCATCGCCATCACGTCGTCCAGCATCTGCGTCGCCAGCCGTTGTGCGTGGGTCTCGCCCACGGGCGCCGTGCTGACGCAGAACATCACCGACCCGGCGCTCGGGCCGCTCGGCCTGTCCCTGATTGCGAAGGGCCGCAGCGCCAAGGACACTGTCAAGGAGATGGTTGGCGCTACGCCATTCTCCGATTACCGCCAGCTCGCGGCCGTCGACGGCGAGGGGCGCACGGCGTCCCATTCGGGCGCGAAGGCGCTGCCCATCTTCGCCGAGGCGCACGGCGCCGGCTGCGTGGCGGTCGGCAACATCCTCGCCGATGACGGCGTGCCGCGCGCAATGATCGAGGCCTTTGCGCTCCGCGAAGCCGATCCGCTGCCCGAGCGTCTGCTGCGCTCGCTGGAAGCCGGGCTGGCGCAGGGCGGCGAGACGGCCGACGAGCACGCGGCGGGCCTGCATGTCTGCGACAGGCACGCGTGGCCGGTGGTCGACCTGCGTGTCGACTGGCACGATGACCCGATCGCGGAGCTGCGGCGCGTATGGACCGCCTATGCGCCGCAGATGGACGCCTACATCACCCGCGCCGTCAATCCGGCCGCGGCACCTGCCTTCTGAGACCGCCATGCCGCTCGACCGCATCCCCGTCATCGATTTCGCGCCGTTCCTCGCCGGCAGCGATGCCGACAAGCGGCAGGTCGCCAAAGCGATCCGCGAAGCATGCGAACAGGTCGGCTTCCTCTATCTCGCCAACCATGGCGTGCCGCAGGCGAAGATCGACGCGGTGTTCGCCGCGGCGCGGCGGTTCTTCGCCCTGCCGGAGGCGCGCAAGATGGACCCGGCGCTGCGTGTTACGCCGCAGCGCACGCGCGGCTACCAGCCGCTCTTCGCGCGCCTCCGGCAGGGCGAAGAACCGCCGCGCCGCGGCGAACACCGCGTCGATCTTCGCCTGCGGCACGCCATGGTTGG
>DATAAP010000222.1:0-9881 GCA_036260035.1 Alphaproteobacteria bacterium
GAAATTGCCCTGCCCGTCGATCAGGGGCAGGCGCATCGAGAAATCCTGCGCCATGCGCACGAGGGCGTCGTAGATCGCCTGGTCGCCGTGCGGGTGGTAGTTGCCCATGACGTCGCCGACGATGCGCGCCGATTTGCGGTAGGCGCGGTTCCAGTCGTTCCCCGAGTCCTTCATCGCGTAGAGGATGCGGCGGTGGACCGGCTTGAGGCCGTCGCGGACGTCGGGAAGAGCGCGCGCCACGATTACGCTCATCGCGTAATCGAGATACGAGCGCCGCATCTCCTCTTCGATCGTGACGGGGGTGATGTCGAGCGGCTTGGCGGGCGGCGGCGACTGCGTCAATTTCGTAGTCTTTTCAGGTGGATAGGACAGGACCGCCGGAGGCGAGTCTTAGGCCTGAAATATAATCGTTTCCGCACCTGCGAACAACCGCGAACTCACTGAAGCAGACGCAGAAAAGCCACCTCCCCGCACGCGCTTCGGTTGCGTGCGGGGATGCGGCAGGTCAGAACGATCGCCGTCTAGCGCGGCAATGCCGAGGTGGAATCCGTCGCCGCCCGACGCTCGGCGAACCAGCCGAAATATGCGGCGATGAGCGCGGTACCGGCATGCAGCCAGATGTCGTGGCCGAACAGCGGCACCAAGCCGAACATCGTGCTGGTCGCCGGGATCACCCCCAGGATGGTCAGCACGCCGTAGATGATCGCCAGCGAACGGGCGTACAGCTGCGCTTGCGCAAACGACCGCCACGCGATCACGCCCCACAGGCCGATGACCAAGTGCACCAGCGTATGGAGGACGTTGACCGGGAAGAGGCCCAGCGCGCGCCCATACAGGGCGTCGACGGTGAGCGGCGGCAGGTCGGGCGAACGTACGAGCAGGCCGGGGATGATGCCGGCCGCTGCGGCCACGATATACGCAATACCAAAGATCAAAGCGAAGTAGCGGGTCTGCATTGCAGGACTCCCATTGTGTTGATTCCTTGACGCGCCCGCGGCACGACCGTTCCGCGATTGCGGTCACGCGTGCAGATATAGGCGCCGCCTTGTGCCGTTTGGCTCTCACGAACGGGTGAGGGCTGCCCCAAATGCGCCCCACCGGCGTGCCGCGGTCTGGTGCAGAAAGCTCCCGCTTTTCCTAACCGAGCGTCCTGCCATGCCCGATGAAGCCCAGATCGCGACCCGAACCGCCGCCTACGCCCCGCTGCGCGCCCAGCGCGCCCTCGTAACCGGCGCCACGTCCGGGATCGGGCGGGGCATCGCCCTAGCGATGGCGCGCGCCGGCGCCACCGTCGTCGTCAATCACCGCAATCGTCCCGACCAAGGTGCGGCTATCGTTGCCGAGATCGAACAGCATGGTGGACGCGCCATCGCGATCAGTGCGGATGTCAGCAGCGAAGACGAGGTCGAGCGCATGTTCGCCGAGGCGATCGCGCAGCTGGGCTCGCTCGACATCCTCGTCAACAATGCCGGCCTGCAGCGCGACGCTCCCTTCCACGAGATGACGCTGGAACAGTGGCGCACGGTGATCGACGTCAACTTGACAGGGCAGTTCCTGTGTGCGCGCGCCGCGGTGCGCGAGTTCCTGCGCCGCGGCATCGACACGCGGCGCTCGCGCGCCGCCGGCAAGATCATCTGCATCAGCTCGGTGCACGAGGTGATTCCGTGGGCAGGGCACGTCAACTACGCGGCCTCCAAAGGCGGAGTCATGCTCATGATGAAGAGCATCGCGCAGGAAGTCGCGCCGCACCGGATCCGCGTCAACAGCATCTCGCCGGGCGCCATCAAGACGCCCATCAACCGCGCGGCCTGGGAGACGCCCGAGGCAGAGAAGAAGCTGCTGCAGCTGATCCCGTACAAACGCGTCGGCGTCGTCGAAGACGTCGCCAACGCCGCGGTATGGCTCGCCTCTGACGAATCCGACTACGTCACCGGCGCCAGCCTGTTCGTCGATGGCGGCATGACACTCTATCCCGGCTTCGAGGACAATGGCTGAGAGGGCGGCCAAGGCACTAGACTGAGGCCAAACACGAGGCCTCATGACCGACCGATTTGCGCCCCGACCCGGCGAGCTGCGCGTTCCGCCGCGACCGAACTTCGATGCCGGACTGTATTTTATCGGCCGCATCTGCACGCCCTGGCGCACCATCGCCGACTGCCCCAAGAACAGCGGCGAGGCCGATGCAATCTGCACGATCGAGCTCGACGCGCGCTATGCGCCGGGCCTGAAGGATGTCGAGACCTGCACGCATCTCGTCGTGCTGTACTGGATGGGCGAGGCGCCGCGCGACCTGATCGTGCAGAAGCCGCGCCACTACGGCGTGCCGCACGGCGTCTTTGCGCTGCGCTCGCCCGCGCGGCCGAACCCTATCGCGATGTCCGTGGTCGAGCTGCAAGCGATCGAAGGCGCGAGCTTGCAGGTGCGCGGCCTCGATTGCCTCGACGGGACGCCACTGCTCGATATCAAGCCGTACTTCGCATCGATCGACGCGAAGCCCACGGCGCGGGTCGGCTGGCACGAGAGCCGCTAAGCGCGGCAACGCGCCGGCGCGAGCGCGGCTTCCGTGACGCCGGCGTCGATGAGATCGGGCGGCAGGCCTTTCCCCATAATCAGCGCCGCGGCGACGCGCGCCATGGTCGGCGAGGTCTGGATGCCGTAGCCGCCCTGCCCGGCCAGCCAGAAGAAGCCGGGCGCCTCCGCATCGAATCCGGCGACGAGCGTCTTGTCGAAGACGAAGGAGCGCAGCCCTGCCCATTTCGAGGCGATGCGCTTCACCTGCAAAGTCGTCGACTGCTCCAGGCGGTCGACCAGGATCGCGATGTCGAGCTCATCTGGTTGCACGTCGGAGGGCGGCATCGGCGTCTCGTCCGCAGGCGACGCGAGGATTCGACCGGCATCGGGCTTAACGTAGAACTGCTCGTCCGCGTCGATCATCGACGGCCAGGCTGCCGGGCTCTGGCCTGCCGGCAGATCGAAGGTGATTGCCGTGCGCCGCTTCGGTACCAGTCCGATCGGTGCGATGCCCGCCAGATTCGCGATCTCGTCGCACCAGGCGCCTGCCGCATTGATCACCACCGGTGCGGTGAACTCGCCGGCGCGCGTCGCGACACGCCAGCCGCCATTCTGCGCCAAGCCCGTGACCTCGGCATCGGTGACGATGCGGCCGCCCGCGGCGGTGACGCCGCGCAGATAGCCGCGATGGACGGCGTGCACGTCGATGTCCATCGCCTCCGGCTCGATGAAGGCATGCGCAACGTAGTCGCGCCGCAGCACCGGCAGCTGCGCGCAGGCCTCGCCCGGCGAGATGCGCCGCACACTCTTCACATGCCGATGCGCCTCGGCAAAGCCCTGCTCGACCGCGTCCTTCTGGTCGGCGCGGCCGATCGTGATGATGCCGCGGGGCGTGAGCAGCGGATGTTCGGCGAAGCCGCTGGGCGGGCCCAAGAAGAACGCGCGGCTCGCCTTGGTAAGGGCGCGGATGGTCGCGTTGCCGTAGGCTTCCGTGAACAGAGCGGCGGAGCGGCCGGTGCTATGATAGCCCGGCTGCGACTCACGCTCGAGCAGCACGATGCGCCGCTGCGGCGCCAGCGCGAACCCGGCCGCAGCACCCGCGATGCCCCCGCCGATGATGACGATGTCGGCTTCAGTCATGAATCTGCTATCTTGACCGATCAATGATCGAGGTTGATATCGATAGTCTCATGGCCGTCGCGGATCATACAGAAAATGCCATTGACGGAGCTGTGGGACCATTGCGGTATTGTTCCCGCGACGCATGCACGCGACCTGACGGCGCAAGATATCGCTTCGCTCATTCGGAACGGAAGCGTGCAGTTCGTGATCGCGGTCATCGGAGAGAAGCCGCATTGGATTCCGTCTGGATAGACAATCGCTTTTTGGAAGTCTGAAGTAAAAGGCCGGCTCATTGGGAAGTTCATCAACAATGATCAACTTCTTCCGGGAGGCGGCTATTGGGCTCAGGAGTGGCGTCGGGCTGACAATGATACAGCTATCGTTGTCCTGACACTGGTGAGCTAGCTCCCAACGAGAGATGAATAGGAGTCCGGAGTTTCACCTGCGCGAGGCAACCGCCGCCGATGCGGAGCTGCTCTCGCGGCTAATCATCAGTGCATTCTCGACATACGAAGTGCGCCTCGACCCGCCATCAAGCTCGCTCAAGGAAACGCCGGATGCGATCCGCGCCAAGTTCGCGACGCATGGCGGCGCAATCGCCGAGAGCGAGGGCAAAGCGGTCGGCTGCGTGCTGTTTACGCCGGAGGAGGACTCGGTCCTCTATGTCGGCCGCCTCGCGGTCGATCCCATGTGGCGCCGTCGTGGCGTCGCCCGTGCGCTGATCGCCTATGCCGAGCTAGAGGCGCGCCGCCGCGGCCGCGACACGCTCCGGATTCAAGTCCGCATTCCGCTGGTAAGCAACCAGCAGCTGTTCAAGTCGTGCGGCTTCGTGGAAGTCTCGCGCGAGACCCACCCCGGCTACACCGCGCCGACGACGATCCGCATGGAGAAGCGGCTCTAGGCGTCTGTCATCGGGAACGTCAGCTATCGCTCCGCGTCCATTCAGCATCGGACAAGGAGAGGCTATGAACGCGATCAACGTCATCGCGCCGTACCGCAACCACGGCATGTGGGTGTTCGACGATCCGCGCACCGGCTTGGTGCAGGAGCCGTTCGTGGCCGGCGCCGACACCATGATCGACCGCGTCACCGCCGGCATTCCCGATGCCGAGTGCGGCTTCATCATGGTGTTCTCGGCCTCGCCCTTCCCGGGACACCAGTACCGCCTCGAATGGCGTCGCAGCGAGGGCGGCGGCAACTGGTACTACTCGCCGCAGCTCGATCTTGAAGGTTGGCTGTGCCCAGCGCTGTTCCG
This sequence comes from Alphaproteobacteria bacterium, assembly GCA_036260035.1. Taxonomy (GTDB): domain Bacteria; phylum Pseudomonadota; class Alphaproteobacteria; order CACIAM-22H2; family CACIAM-22H2; genus DATAAP01. The sequence continues at coordinate 4,889 of DATAAP010000222.1, forward strand.
GTACTTCGCGGAGGCACCGCGCGAACTCTTCGTGCAGATCAAAAGCGCGGATCCGAAGACCGGACAGGCTTCCTCATCCGGTCAGGCCAAAGGGGCGGGCTGAAGCCCGCCCCTACGCCGGAGCTCGTTCCGATCCGAACGACCGCTCCCGCTCAGAACGGAATGTCGTCGTCGAGTGGGCCGCCGCGGCCGCCGCGCGCGGGCGCCGGGCCGGCGCTCGCACCAGCATAGGCCGGAGCCGGGCTCTCCTCGAAATCCTCGCCGCCGCCAGCCCCCGCACTGCCGCGGCCGTCGAGCATGGTTAGCTCGCCGCGGAACTGGCGCAGCACGACCTCGGTCGTGTAGCGCTCCTGGCCCGACTGGTCGGTCCATTTGCGCGTCTCGAGCTGGCCCTCGATGTAAACCTTGGAGCCCTTCTTCAGATACTTCTCCACCACCTCGACAAGGCGATCGTTGAAGATCGCGACGCGGTGCCACTCGGTCTTTTCCTTGCGCTCGCCCGTAGCGCGGTCCTTCCAATTTTCGGATGTCGCCACCGACAGATTGGCGACGCGGCCGCCATTCTGGAAGCTGCGGATTTCAGGATCGCGGCCAAGATTGCCGACGAGGATGACTTTGTTGACGCTACCGGCCATGACTTACCTCTTAGCTGTGCGCAGCGGCGCGGACTGTACAGGACCAGCCCCGCCCTATGAAAACGTCCTTGCCGCCACCCGCTGCGCACCTTGGCAGTTGGAAGGACGCGCTCCTGTCCCGATCCGGAGAGATCACCGGCGCCTGTAACGCCGGCCGCGCACGAGAACTTTGAGCGTCAGTCGTGTTCATGTTATGTTCTCAGGCGAATCGAGTCAAGTTTCCACGATTATGACGGCCCGCGGTGACAAAGCGACGCCAGAAATCGTCCGGGGTCGCTTTCGCGCGCCCCGCTCCCTATATTCGTCGTCTGGCCGCGGCGCCGCCGCACACCCGCACGAAGACCATGCTGACTAAAATCGTCGTTCGCGGCGCCCGCGAGCACAATCTGAAGAACGTCGACATCGAGATGCCGCGCGACAGCCTGGTCGTGCTGACCGGCGTCTCCGGCTCCGGCAAGTCCTCCCTCGCCTTCGACACGATCTATGCCGAGGGCCAGCGCCGCTATGTCGAAAGCCTCTCGGCCTATGCGCGACAGTTCCTCGAGCTGATGCAGAAGCCCGATGTGGATTCGATCGAGGGTCTGTCGCCGGCGATCTCGATCGAGCAGAAGACCACGTCGAAGAACCCGCGCTCCACCGTCGGTACGGTGACGGAGATCTACGACTATCTGCGCCTGCTCTTCGCGCGCATCGGCGTGCCCTACTCGCCCGCAACCGGCCTGCCGATCGAAAGCCAGACCGTCTCGCAGATGGTTGACCGCATCCTGGCGATGAAGGAAGGCACGCGGCTCTATCTGCTCGCCCCAATGATTCGCGGCCGCAAGGGCGAGTACCGCAAGGAGCTGCAGGACCTGCAGAAGCGCGGCTTCCAGCGCGTTAAGATCGACGGCAAGCTGTACGAGATCGAAGACGCGCCGATGCTCAACAAGAAGCTGAAGCACGACATCGAGGTGGTCGTCGATCGCGTGGTCGTGCGGCCCGATCTCGGCAACCGCCTCGCGGATTCGATCGAGACGGCGCTGTCGCTCGCCGATGGCATCATGTACGCCGAGAACGCGGACACTGGCGAGCGCACTGTGTTCTCCGCCAAATTCGCGTGCCCAGTCTCCGGCTTCACCATCGACGAGATCGAGCCGCGGCTGTTCTCGTTCAACAATCCGTTCGGCGCCTGCCCGGCCTGCGACGGGCTGGGCGTGAAGCTGTATTTCGATCCCGAGCTTGTGGTGCCGGATCCCAAGCTGCCGCTCCGCGAAGGCGCGATTGCGCCCTGGGCCAACCTGTCCTCGCCCTATTACGACCAGACGATCGACAGCTTGGCGCGGCACTACAAGTTCTCAACCAACACGCCGTTCAAGGACCTCAAGAAGGACGTGCAGAAGGCGGTCCTGTTCGGCTCGGGCGACGAGCCGATCACGATGAGCTATTCCGACGGCTTGCGCGAGTACCAGACCAAGAAGCCGTTCGAGGGCGTCGTGCCGAATCTGGAGCGGCGCTGGCGCGAGACGGACAGCTCGTGGGTGCGCGAGGAGCTGGAGCGCTTCCAGTCGTCCAAGCCGTGCGAGGCTTGCAACGGCCACCGCCTGAAGCCCGAGGCGCTCGCGGTCAAGATCAACAGGCTGCATATCGGCGAAGTCACGCTGATGTCCATCGACCAAGCCGCCGCCTGGTTCAAGGCGCTGGGCGAATCCCTGACGCCGAAGCAGCGCGACATCGCCGCGCGCATCCTCAAGGAGATCAACGAGCGCCTGCGCTTCCTCGTCGACGTCGGCCTCGATTACCTGACGCTTGCTCGCAATTCCGGCACGCTGTCAGGCGGCGAGAGCCAGCGCATCCGGCTCGCCTCGCAGATCGGCTCCGGCCTCACCGGCGTGCTCTACGTGCTCGACGAGCCGTCAATCGGCCTGCATCAGCGCGACAATGCGCGCCTGCTGGAGACGCTTAAGAAGCTTCGCGACCTCGGCAACACCGTGCTGGTGGTCGAGCATGACGAGGAAGCGATCCGCGAGGCGGACTACCTGATCGACATGGGCCCGGGTGCCGGCATCCACGGCGGCAAGGTCGTCGCGGTGGGCACGCCGGAAGAGGTGCAGCGCAACCCTGCGAGCCTGACGGCGCAGTACCTGACGGGCTACAAGCAGATCCCCATCCCGAAGCTGCGGCGCGAAGGCAACGGTCAACGCTTGCGCATCAAGGGTGCCCGCGCCAATAACCTCAAGAACCTCACCGTCGACGTCCCGCTCGGCACGCTGACCTGCGTCACAGGCGTTTCGGGCGGGGGCAAGTCGTCGCTGATCATCGACACGCTTTACAACGCCGTCGCGCGCCAGCTCTACGGCACGCGCGAGCAGGCCGGCGACCATGACGGCATCGAGGGGCTCGAGCATCTCGACAAGGTCATCGACATCGATCAGTCGCCGATCGGCCGCACGCCACGTTCGAATCCAGCGACCTATACCGGCGCTTTCACGCCGATCCGCGACTGGTTCGCGGGCCTGCCTGAATCGCAGGCGCGCGGCTACAAGCCCGGGCGCTTCTCCTTCAACGTCAAGGGCGGCCGCTGCGAGGCCTGCCAGGGCGACGGCGTCATCAAGATCGAGATGCACTTCCTGCCCGACGTGTTCGTGAAGTGCGACGCCTGTCACGGGCAGCGCTATAACCGCGAGACGCTCGAGGTGAAGTTTAAGGAGAAGTCGATCGCCGACGTGCTGGAGATGACCGTCGACGAGGGCGCCGAGTTCTTCAAGGCAGTACCGTCGATCCGCGAGAAGATGGTGACCCTGCAGCGCGTCGGCCTCGGCTACATCCATGTCGGCCAGCAGGCGACGACGTTGTCGGGCGGCGAGGCACAGCGCGTCAAGCTGGCGAAGGAGCTGGCGCGGCGCGCCACCGGCCGCACGCTCTACATCCTCGACGAGCCGACCACCGGGCTGCATTTCGAGGACGTGCGCAAGCTGCTCGAAGTGCTGCACGCCCTGGTCGAGGCCGGCAACACAGTCGTGGTGATCGAGCACAATCTCGAGGTCATCAAGACCGCCGACTGGATCATCGACCTCGGCCCCGAGGGCGGCCATCGCGGCGGCCGCATCGTCGCCAGCGGCACGCCGGAAGACGTGATCAAGGTGCCGGAGAGCTACACCGGCCAGTACCTGGCGCCCTATCTGCGTTCCGGCCAGCGCGCGAAGAAGCGGGCCTAGTCACCGCCGCTTGCCGGCCAGCGCGCGCGCCCAGGTGTTCGACCAATCCTTGAGCGGCTCGAGCACGTCGTAGAGCTCCCGGCCCAACTGCGTGGCGCGGTAGCCTTGGTCGGCCCGTTCGATCAATTCGGCATGGCGCAGCTCCTTGAGCCGCGTGTTCAGCACGGTGGGCGAAATGCCGCCGCAGCGCGCCTGCAACTCACGGAACGTACCCGCGCCGTCGCGGCACAGCGACCACAGGATGCCCATCGCCCAGCGGCGCCCGAGCAGGTCGAGCAGCGCCATGATCGGAAAGCCGGAGCGCGAGCCACGCACCGGCCGGCCGGGTGTCGGGAATGTCATTCCGCTCCTCAGCTACGGATTGCGTAGCATAGGCATCCTGCTGTATATCGTCCAATCGCTACTCTTTCCGTAGCAGACCGCCGTGCATGGCGGCCGATTTGGGCGACTGCCGATGTCAGCTCTCACAATGGCCTCAGCGCTGGCCGCGGCGATGACCTGGGCGGGCGCCTCGCTGCTCGCACACGGGCCCGCCGGCAAACTTGGCGCGCTCACCTTCACGCGCGTCCAGCTCGTCGCCGCGGCGCTTGTGCTGGTCGCAATGGTGACGATCCGAGGTGCGTGGGCGACCGTCACGTGGAGCCACTGGCCGGAGCTGACGATCAGCGGCTTGGTCGGCGTGCTGCTCTGCAATCTCGCCCTGATTGCTTGCCTGCGGCGCGGCGGGCCGCGTCGCTGTCTCTTGCTGCTCGCGATGAACGCGCCGATTGCGGCGCTCCTCGGTTATGTGCTGCGCGACGAGACGGCGTCGCTCCAGAGCCTTGCCGGGGGTGCCGCGATCGTGGCGGGCGTCGTCCTCGCCATCTGGTACGGCCGCAAGCGCGACGCCACATCCGACGGCCTAAAGGGCTCGCCGGCCAGCGTGCTTCTGCTCGGCCTTGCAGCGGCGGCCTGCCATGCGATCGGCCTGGTCGCGATCAAGCCGGCAATGCTCGCCGGCACAGATCCGGTCGCCGCGTCCGCGCTGCGCATCGCGGGCAGCGCGGCTGTGATCTCATTGATCGCGCTGTGGCCGGCAAAGATCTTCCGCTCCGAGACCCCGCTCACGCCGCGCCTGGTCGTGCAGACGGTGACGCCCGGCATCCTCGGCTATGTCGTGGCGAC
>DATAAP010000223.1:0-5619 GCA_036260035.1 Alphaproteobacteria bacterium
CTTCGAGCTGATCTGGCGCGCCTATCGCCGGACCAAGACTCCGGAGCTGAAGCGCGCCGTCACATTGACGCTCGACCGCATGTGCCAGGGCGGCATCTACGATCATCTCGGGGGCGGCTTCGCCCGCTACTCGACCGACGCGCGCTGGCTGGTCCCGCATTTCGAGAAGATGCTCTACGACAATGCGCAGATGATCGAGCTGCTGGCGCTGGCGTGGCAGGAGACCAAGTCGCCGCTCTATGAAACGCGCGTCGCCGAGACGGTCGTCTGGCTGGAGCGCGAGATGATGGCGGAAGGCGGCTGCTTCGCCGCGACGCTGGATGCGGATTCCGAAGGCGAGGAAGGCAAGTTCTACGTCTGGACCGCCGCCGAAATCGACGAAGCCCTAGGCGAGAACGCGGCGATGTTCAAGGACGCCTATGACGTGACGCCCGAAGGCAATTGGGAAGGCCATGCCATCCTCAACCGCTCCAAGCGCATGCTGCTTGGCAGCGCAGAGCACGAGGCGCGTCTCGCCGCCGCGCGCAAGATCCTGTTCGAGCTGCGTGCCAAGCGCATTCCGCCGGGGCGCGACGACAAGGTCCTCGCCGACTGGAACGGCCTGATGATCGCAGCCCTCGCGCGCTGCGGCTTGATCTTCGAGCGGCAGGACTGGATCGCGCTCGCAGAACGCGCGCTCGCCGGCGTGCGCCGGCTCATGACCGGCACGGACGGGCGGCTCGGTCATTCCTATCGCGGCCGCCTGCAGCACCGGGCGACGCTCGACGACCACGCCAATCTCGCGCGCGCGGCGACCCTGCTGTTCGAAGCGACGGGCAACACGGAGCATCTCGCCTATGCCGAGTCGCTGGTCGCCGCGGCGAATGCCTGGTACTGGGACAAGAGCGGCGGTGGCTATTTCTTCACGGCCGAGGACGCACGCGATCTGATCACCCGCACCAAGCACGCCCACGACAATGCCACCCCGTCGGGCAACGGCGTGATGGCGCAGGCGCTGACGCGGCTCTACCACCATACTGGCAAATCGGAGTATCGCGACCGCGCCACGGCGGTGATCGCAACATTCGCGGGCGAAGTGCAGCGCAATTTCTTCCCGCTCTCGACCCTCCTCAATGCGGCGGAGCTCGCCGAGCGCCCCTTGCAGATCGTCCTCGCAGGAGGAGGCGAGGCGGCAGCCCCGCTCCGCCATGTCGTCGCGACCGCAGCGTCGCTGCCCAATCTGATCCTGCAGCAAGTGCCGCCGGACGCGAGACTGCCCGAAAGCCATCCTGCCCACGGCAAGGGCGCTATAGATGGTAAGGCGACCGTCTATGTCTGCGAGGGCCCGGTGTGCTCCGCGCCGCTGACCGATCCCGCGGCGCTCGCCGCTGATCTCGCCGGGCGCTGATCGCCATTCAGCGGTCGAGCACCGCGACGGAAGCGTCGATCTTCTCCATGATCGCGTCGACGATCTTGCCGCGCTGGCCGGTCAGCCAAGCAGCACCCCAGAGGATACGCAGCAGGAGGCGAAGCACGCCGTTGGGAAGATCGGCGATCAGGCGTGGAACCACCGCCTCGATGCGCGCCGAGATCGCGGCGCGAAGCGCCTCGCCGTCGACATCGCGCGATGTCGGCCGCGGCGGCAGAGGAATGGCGTCGGCCGCCGTGCCATAGAGCGGGATGATCGGCACCAGCCTCTGACCCTTGTCGGGATCGGTCGGTGAAATGCTCGGCCTTCCATCCTTGTCGAAATAGCTCTCCGACTCGCCGTAGCGGCTGAAGCTCCCGTCCGGTTCCTTGATGCAGGCCGCGTCGATATCCGGGTAGCCCTTCGCGAGCTTGTTGTTCTCCAGGACGACCAAGTGCCGCCGCAGGAACTGCTGGCAATTGCGGCGGCCGAGAGCATAGTCGTGCCGGCGAAAAGCCTCGGATAGAAAGCCGCCGAAGCCTCCCAGAGTCGCCGCGCACATCGCCGGCTCGCGATAGTTCGCGCCGCTCTCCCCGTATGTAGGAAAGATGATGTAGCGGCTGAACACGCTCTCATCGAGCGCCAGCATCAGGTCTTCCGTTTTGAAGCGAGCCTGCGCGACAAGCGCGGTGAACAGCGCGCGCAGCGCGGCCGTGATGCCGAATTTCTCCGGGCAGTCAGGCGTCAACGGCGATTCGTTCGGAAACGGATCGATCATGATGACGGCGCGATCCGCGGCGCTGCCGGCCCGTTCGTTGCGGCCTGTCGGCCCCGCGATCGCCCTGCGCACGAACTCCATGGGTTCGTTGTTCATGACTCCGCCGTCGACGTTCCAGTACGCGTAGTCCCAGGTTTCCCTCATCTCTTCGATGCTGGGCGGCCAGATCGGGTCGATCTTCCGGTCGCGGCTCGAAATTGCGCGAATGATTTCGCCCTTCGTGCAGACAATTTCCTTTTGCTTTTCGAGGTCTTCCGGAACCGGCGCTTCATTTCCGCCGTGGCGCAACGGGTTCGCGCGCGGAATGCGCCAGACGCGGCTGTGATAGATCTCCACTTTCCGATTCAGCTTGCGGGGCGCGAGGCCGACGGGGAATGCCCCGCAGGCGAGCGCGGTCCTCGTCAGTTCGTTCCAGTTGCCGCTGTCGGCGAGCAGCGCCGGCTCGAGCCGCACGGCATCGGTCTGCTGTTTCTTCTTTTCCTCGGGCGTCCTCGGTGGCGGCGGAGGAGGTTGCCAGGTCAGCTGAAAACGGGCGTAGTCGGCGTGCACTGTCATCATGTGCCGGTAGGCCTGCGTCGCACCGGTCAACGGAATGCCGTAGGCCACACCACGAAGATTCGTCGTGGTGAAATAGACGTCGAGCGGGTCGGCGACATAGCCCGGCGCCTTCTCGCGCTTCGGCCCGGTCCAGTAGAGCACGTTGCGGCAGATCTGATCGAGCACCGTGCTGTCGAGCCCTGAGACCACCGAGGTCTTCGCATCGGCCAGGTCGCGCGTCGCGAGAAGGTGCTTGATGTCGATGTTCTCGACCCAGGCCTCGAACAATGGATTCTTGTATGGCACGGCCTGGCGGGCCGGATCCGCGGCAGCGCCTTCGGTGTATTTGAGCGGATCACGCACCGGTTCGACGCCGGTGACGAGGGCCCGGCACAAGATGGCCGAGACCATTCCGCCGGCCGATGCGCCGGAAAGCGCCGCGATCCTGACGCGATGGCTGGCGATGCCGGATTGTCCGCGGCGCTTCTCCCATTCCTCCAAGGCCTCCAACAGGAAGTCGACGACGCCGGCTGCGTAGGCGCCGCCGGAGATCGCGCCCGCCATGCACAATCCGATTTCGAATGTCGGCGGATTCTGCGTTGCACCAGCCGTCATGGTCGCCCTCCTTACAAACTGGTCCGAAACTCGCCTGCCAGAGCAAGACGGTCTTCGCGAGGACCGCGGCCGTCTCAATCGGCACGAAACGCATCAGCGCGGGGCTCAGGCGAAACGGGCGCTTGATCGACAGCGTGCTCCTTTAAATCGGACCCTAGTGTCTCCCATCATGCGTCGCCAACCTTGGTTCTGCACGGGCAATCGGCCGGTCGGCCTTGCCGCTCCGCACAAGAATGAATAACATTGTTCCACTTTGGAAATTGGAACAGGCGCGGGGAGAGGTCCGATGAAAATGCTGGGCTTGCTGTCGCGGCGCGATTTCGCGCTGCTGTCCGCCAATATGGCCGTCGCGAGTTTCGCAGGCGGCGCGCTGCTCGGAATGCGCCCGGCGTTCGCCGCGGACGACAAGGCCGTCCTCGGGCATTTCGGCTCGGCCAACCCGCAGACCTTCGCCAAGGCGACAAGTTCGTTCCAGAAGGCCTTCGGCGACAAGACGAAGGTCGATTTCATGACCGTCAACTCCGGCGCCCAGGTCGTCGCGGCGATGGCAGGCGACAGCCTCGACATTTGCAACGTCGGCTCGAGCCCGATGGTGGTCGGCTTCTGCAACGGCCTGAAGATCTCGATGGTCTACATCGAGAAGATCATCACCGACAGCGAATGCCTCGCGGTGCGCAAGGACAGCGGCATCAATTCGTTGAAGGACCTCAAGGGCAAGTCGATTGCGCTTCCTTTCAACACGTCGGTGCATTTCGCGATGCTCGCGGTGCTCAAGACCGCCGGGCTGCAGGTCAACGACGTCAAGCTCATCAACATGCGGCCGGACTCGATCACGGCGACATGGCGGCGCAAGGAGATCGATGCGGCCTATATCTGGCACCCCATTCTCGGCGATCTCGTCGCCCAGGACGGCAAGGTCCTCTTCGCCACCGGCGAGCTGAAGAATCAAGGCACGCTGGTCTTCGACGGCATCATCGTGCGCAACGACTTCAAGCAGAAGCGGCCAGATCTGGTGCTCGCCTATCTCAGGGAATACGACCGCATGTGCGCGCTCTATCGCGACAAGCCTGACGAGGTCGCCGCGATCCTGTCGCCGTATCTGAGCCTCACGCCCGAGAAGACGATGGAGTACCTGAAGACCTTCCACAGCCTCACGCCCAAGGAGATCGCTTCGGACACCTGGATGGGCCTGCCGGGTGCCAAGGACACCGGCGTGCTGAAGACTCTGAATTCCCAGGCGCAGTTCCTGAAGGAAGCCGACCAGGTGAAGACGATTCCGCCCAGCTTCGCGCCCTTCGTCGATTCCAGTTTCCTCGCGAAGATGGTCTGACCCAAGGTGATCGCCGGCAGCACCGCCGCGCACGCGATCGAGCCGGTCTCCCTCAGCGCGCCGGAGCGCCGTGCGCGCGCGAAAGTGCTGTTCTCGGGCGTGTCGAAGCGCTTCGGCGAGGGCCCGACAGCCGTCCATGCGCTCGAGCGCATGGACGTGGCGATCCAGAAGCAGGACTTTCTCTGCGTGGTCGGCCCGTCCGGGTGCGGCAAGAGCACCTTGCTGAACATTCTCGCCGGCTTCGAGGCGCCGAGTTCCGGTGACGTCACCCTGGATGGCCGCGCGGTCTTGGCACCGGGTGCAGAGCGCGGCGTCGTCTTTCAGCAAGGCGCGCTCTTCACCTGGATGTCGGTGCTCGACAACGTCGCCTTCGGCCCGCTCGCGCGCGGCAAGAGCCAGGCCGAGGCGCGCGAGATTGCCACCGAGTACATCAATCTCGTCGGCCTGCGCGGCTTCGCAGACCGTTATCCCTACGAGCTTTCCGGCGGCATGCAGCAGCGCGTCGGGATCGCCCGCGCGCTGGCCAACGAGCCCGAAGTCCTGCTCATGGACGAGCCGTTCGCAGCGCTCGACCAGCAGACGCGCGAGCTGCTGCAGGAAGAGATCAAGGCGATCTGGCAGCGCACGGGCAAGACGATCCTGTGGATCACCCACAGCATCGAAGAGGCGCTGTTCCTCGCCACCCACATCCTGGTGATGACGGCGCGTCCCGGTCGCATCAAGGCGAGCTTCGCCGCAGGCTTTTCGCGCGATCCCGATCCGCTGGTCACGACGACGACCGCCTTCAGCGAAGCGAAACGCGAAATCCTGCGCCTGCTGCGCGACGAGTCTATCGCTGCGCAGCGGCAGGAAGGTGCGAATGGCTGACGCGCAGACCGAGGAACTGGCCTACACGCCGGCACGACCGCGCGTGGCCGCGCGCACGAGCGAGTCCGCACGCGTGCGGATGCTGACGGCAGCGTCCTTCGCTGG